>NZ_PSWL01000055.1:0-589 GCF_002932755.1 Rathayibacter sp. AY1B6 | reverse complement strand
CCTACGTCGTCACGCGTCCGCTCGGCGCCTCGGTCTGCGACTGGCTCGCGGATCCCGTCGCCCAGAAGGGCCTGGGCCTGGGCACCGGCCCGGTCACGCTCGCGGCCCTCGCGGTGTTCCTGCTGCTGGTCGCGGTGATCGCGCTCCGCCGACCGCGCGCGGCCGTCACGGCGACCCCCTGAGCGCAGGGCTCAGGCGTCGCGGCCGGCGCGGTTCTTCTGCCGCCAGTAGGTGAGGGCGATCCCGGCGACGCTGATCACGACGATGCCGACGAGGACGATGTCGATGTACTTCCCGACGAAGTCCGCGACGCCGGGGATCTGTCCGAGGAAGAAGCCGAGCAGGATCACGCCGGTGGACCAGACGGCCGCACCGAGGGCGTTGAAGCCGACGAAGTGGGCGTAGTGCATCTTCCCGACGCCGGCGGCGACGGGGGCGAAGGTGCGGACGACCGGGACGAAGCGGGCGATCGTGACCGCCCAGCCGCCGAAGCGGTCGAAGAACGACTGGGTGCGCGCCACGCTCGAGCGGCTGAACAGCCCGCTGTCCTTGCGCTCGAAGATCCGCGGCCCGCTCGCGCGGCCGATGA
>NZ_PSWL01000011.1:0-115154 GCF_002932755.1 Rathayibacter sp. AY1B6 | reverse complement strand
GGGCGGGCGGGCTCAGCCGCGCGGAGGCTGGCGGTCGCCGGGCGGGCGGGCGGCCTGGCCGCGGCGCTCGGCGCGGTTCGCGAACTCCCGGGCCTGCTCGCGCTCGAAGTGCTGCGCCTGCTTCTGCTGGTCGTACTCGGTGTAGGCGTCCACGATGCGGCCGACCAGGCTGTGGCGGACCACGTCCTCGCTGGTCAGTCTCGAGAAGTGGATGTCGTCGATGCCGTCGAGCACCCGCGTCACGAGGCGGAGTCCGCTCGCGCCGGTCGGCAGGTCCACCTGGGTGATGTCGCCGGTGACCACCATCTTCGAGCCGAAGCCGAGGCGGGTGAGGAACATCTTCATCTGCTCGGGCGTGGTGTTCTGCGCCTCGTCGAGCACGACGAACGAGTTGTTGAGCGTGCGCCCGCGCATGTACGCGAGCGGCGCGACCTCGATCGTGCCGGCTGCGAGCAGCTTCGGGACGATCTCGGGATCCATCATCTCGTTCAGCGCGTCGTAGAGCGGGCGCAGGTAGGGGTCGATCTTGTCGGTGAGCGAGCCGGGCAGGTAGCCCAGCCGCTCCCCCGCCTCGACCGCCGGACGGGTCAGGATGATCCGCTCGACCTCCTTGCGCTGCAGCGACTGCACGGCCTTCGCCATCGCCAGGTAGGTCTTGCCGGTTCCGGCCGGGCCGATGCCGAAGACGATGGTGTTCTGATCGACCGCGTCGACGTACTCGCGCTGGCCGAGCGTCTTGGGCCTCACGCTGCGTCCGCGCGCCGTGAGGATGGCCTGGCCGAACGCCTCGGCCGGGCTCACCGGCCCGCCGTTCTGCAGGATGCGGGCGGACTCGCGCACGCCCTCCGGGTCGAGATCGTGCCCGCTCGCGGTCATGCGCACCAGTTCTTCCACCAGGCGCGTCGCCGCGGCGACGGGCTCGCGCTCGCCGTCGAGCGTCACCTCGTTGCCGCGCACGTGCACCCGGACATCGGGGAATCGTCCTTCGACCGCTCGGATGAGGCGGTCCTGGGGTCCGAGGAGGCGCACCATCGCGACTCCGTCGACGGCGACGACGCGCCGCGTCGTCTCGGACGCGTCCGCGCCGGGGGCGGGACGCTCGTCGGGGCTCGCGCCCGTGTTCTCAACCGGTGGCAAGGGAGCCTTCCGTCTGGTGGCCGCCCAGGACGTGGGCGTGCACGTGGAACACGGTCTGGCCCGCCTCTTCGCCGGAGTTGAAGACGAGGCGGAACTGACCGTTGCTGTGGGCGTCGGCGAGCGACTGGGCGACCTGCACCATCTCGGCGAGCAGGGCGGGATCGGCGGCGGCGAGAGCGGCGACCGTGGCGTGCTCCTGGGTCTTCGGGAAGACGAGGAGGTGGACGGGCGCCTTCGGCTCGATGTCGGTGATCGCGAGGATGCGCTCGTTCTCGAACACCACATCGGCCGGGATCTCGCCCCGGACGATGCGCGTGAAGACGGTGGGTTCGCTCATGCACTCATCTTAAACGGGGCCCGTGCGCGACGGGCGCCGCGTTCGCCCACGGCACCCTGCTCCGGCGCTCCGAGGCGGCTGTGGAGGAGCGTCACCAGCGGCCCAGGCGGGCCGAGAGGACCGCGATGGCAGCGGGCCCGGCGGTCGAGGTGCGCAGGACGGAGTCGCCGAGCGCGACGGCCTCGGCGCCCGCCTCCGCGAGCAGCCGCAGCTCCTCCGGAGCGATGCCGCCCTCGGGACCGACGACGAGCACCAGGTCGCGTCCGTCCGGGACCACCTGGGAGAGCCGCGCGTGCGCCGAGGGCTCGAGGACCAGCACGCGGGACGTCGCGGCGCGCGCGACGAGACCGCGCACCTGCTCGAGCGGCGCGACCTCGGGCACCCGGGGGCGCAGCGACTGCTTGCTCGCCTCGCGCACGATGGCGCGCCAGCGCTCGCGCCCCTTCTCCTCCTTCGGGCCCGACCACCGCGAGATCGACCGCGCGGCCTGCCACGGGACGACCTCGTCCACCCCGAGCTCGGTCGCCGCCTGCACGGCGAGCTCGTCGCGATCGCCCTTCGCGAGCGCCTGCACGAGGACCAGACGCGGGGACGGCACCGGGGACTCCTGCACCGACTCCACGACGAGCACCACCCGCGCCGGCTCCGCGCTCTCGACGACCGCGGTCGCGACGAGTCCGCGCCCGTCGCCGACCCGGACGCTCTCGCCCGCGCGGATCCGGCTGACGGTCGCGGCGTGCCGTGCCTCCGCGCCGGTGAGCGCGAGCCGGCCCCCGACGACGAAGCCGTCGGAGTCCAGCGACTCGTCGATGTAGTGGTGCGCCACGGGCTCAGCCCAGGAAGCGGTCGCGGAGCTTGGAGAACAGGCCCTGCTGGAAGTGGGTCAGCGCGGGCTTCTGGGGCTTGTAGTGCTTCGCCAGCTCCTGGACCAGCTCCCGCTCGCGGTGGCCCAGCTTCGTCGGGGTGACGACCTGGATGCCGATGCGGAGGTCGCCGCGTCCGCTGCCGCGCAGACGCGTGACTCCGCGGCCCTTGATCGTGACGATCTCGGTGCTCTGCGTGCCCGGCTTGATCTCGATCTCGATGTCGCCGTCGAGCGCCTTGAGCGACGCCGTGGAGCCGAGGATCGCGTCCGTCATCTGCACCTCGAGGGTGCAGAGCAGGTCGTCGCCGTTGCGGCTGAAGACGTCGTGGTGCTTGACCTTGATCTCGAGGTACAGGTCGCCGTTGGGTCCGCCGGCCGGGCCGACCTCGCCGCTGCCGGGCATCTGCAGGCGCAGGCCCGTGTCGACTCCCGCGGGGACGTCGACGGGGATGGTGCGGCGGGCGCGGACGCGTCCCTGGCCCTGGCAGGTGGAGCAGGGGGTCGCGATGACGGTGCCGTAGCCGCGGCAGGTGCCGCAGGGGCTGGCCGTCATCACATTGCCCAGGAGCGAGCGGACCGTGCGCTGGATCTGGCCGGAGCCGTGGCAGATGTCGCAGGTCACCGGCGAGGTGCCGGGCTGGCAGCACGAGCCCTGGCAGGTCTCGCAGAGCACCGCCGTGTCGACCTCGAGGTCGCGGTGGGTTCCGAAGATGACCTCGTCGAGCGAGACCTCCACGCGCAGCAGGGCGTCCTGGCCGCGCTCGCGGCGGGAGCGCGGTCCGCGGGACGAGCCCTGCGCGCCCTGCCCGAAGAAGGTCTCGAAGATGTCGCCGAACCCGCCGAAGCCCTGGGCGCCGCCGCCGAAGCCCTCCTGGGGACCGCGGTCGTACTGCGCCCGCTGCTGGGCGTCGCTCAGGACGTCGTAGGCGTGCGTGACGAGCTTGAAGCGCTCGGAGGCGTCCGCGCTCGGGTTGACGTCGGGGTGCAGCTCGCGGGCGAGTCGGCGGTACGCCTTCTTGATCTCGTCGGCGGAGGCGTCGCGGTCGACGCCCAGCACTTCGTAGTGATCGGCCACAGGTGGCTTCGTCCTTCGTTCGTGGGTCGGTGGGCCGGGCACGGCGCACCGGGGGAACCGGCGGGGGCCGGGAGGTCGGGCCTACTCCTCGCCGAGGAGGCGGGAGAGGTAGCGGGCGACGGCGCGCACCGCGGTGATGTTGCCGGAGTAGTCCATCCGGATGGGTCCGAGCACGCCCAGGCGCGAGATCTGGCCGCCCGCGGTGTTGTAGCCGCTCGTGAGGACCGAGGTCTCCTGAAGGCCGAACGGCGCGTTCTCGCGGCCGATGCGCACCGAGATGCCCCGGGGGTCCGGAGTCATCTCGGCGAAGAGGCGCAGCAGCTCCACCTGCTCCTCGATCGCCTCGAGCACCGGGTAGATGCTGCCCGAGAAGTCCTCCTCGGTGCGGACGAGGTTCGCGGCGCCGGCCATGACCAGGCGGTCCTGCCGATTGGCGCCGACCTGCTCGAGCAGGGTCTGCACGATCGGCGTCAGCACCTGGCGCCGCTCGGGGCTGAAGCGCTCCGCGACGGATCCGAGCGTCTCGGCCGCCTGCTGGAGCCCCAGGCCGAGCACGGCCGTGTTGAGCTTCGCCCGGATCTCGCCGAGGAGCGCGTCGTCCACGTCCTCCGGGGTCTCCAGCACGCGCTGGTCGACCCGGCCGGTGTCGGTGATCAGCACCGACAAGAGGCGGCGGGGCGCGAGGGCGACGAGCTCCACGTGGCGCAGCCGCGCGGCTCCGAACGACGGGTACTGCACGAGCGCGACGCTGTTGGTGAGCTGCGAGAGCAGGCGGACGGTCTTGACCAGCACCTCGTCGAGGTCCGGGCTCTGCCCGAGGAACGTCTCGATCGCCTGGCGCTGCGCGGAGGTGAGCGGGCGCAGGTCGGCGAGCTGGTCGACGAAGAGGCGGTAGCCCTTGTCGGTCGGCACGCGTCCGGAGGAGGTGTGCGGAGCCGCGATCAGCTCCTCCTCCTCCAGCTGGGCCATCTCGTTGCGGATGGTGGCGGCCGAGACGCCGAACGCGTGGCGCTCGACGATCGACTTGGAGCCCACCGGCTCCCGGTTCGCCACGTAGTCCTGCACGATCACGCGCAGCACCTGGAGACCGCGCTCCGTGACCATACGACCGACCTCCCGCCGGACTCCGAGTGCCCGCGGGCACGACCGTCTGCGGCGCTGAGGCCGCGCGGAGCCTGGCACTCCGCAACTCTGAGTGCCAATCATAACCGGGAGGCGGACCGCCCGGCGGGGTTGCGCGGGGATCGGCCGGGGTGCACTCCTGCAGATCTGCGGGGAGGAGCCCCGTCATCCCCGAGGAGGAGGTCCCGCGCGGCCCGGTGCGCAGGGGGTCGCCGCATGCCACGATGGACGCCGAGCGCACGGGGGACGCCCGTCGCCGCCCTCGGAACGGAGACCATCATGTCGGCCACCCCTCCCCCGCCCCCCGTCTACGGGACCCCGGCTCCGCCGCTGAACCCGGCGGACGAGAAGACGTGGGCGATCGTCACGCACGTGACCGGCATCTTCTTCAGCTTCCTGCCCTCGCTGATCGTCTTCCTGGTCTTCAAGGGGCGCGGACCGTTCCTCGAAGCGCACGCCAAGACGGCCCTCAACTTCCACCTGACGACGCTGATCGCCTATGTCGCAGGGACGATCCTGTCCTTCGTGCTCGTCGGCTTCATCGTGTTCCTGGTCGTGCCGATCCTGGTGATCGTCTTCGCGATCATCGCCTCGGTGCGCGCCAGCGCGGGCGAGTACTACACGTACCCGATCAGCATCCCGTTCTTCAAGTAGCCGCGGCACCGGGGCGGCCGTGCGCCTGCCGCCCCGGGATCCGGCCTCAGCCGTCGGTGAGGCGCCGCACGACCGCGTCGGCCAGCAGACGGCCGCGCAGGGTCAGCACGATCCGCCCCCGGAGCGCCGCCCGGCCGTCGACGAGGCCGTCGGCGATGAGCCCCGCCACCTCGCTGCGCCGACCGGCGTCGATCGAGTCGATCGGCAGCCCGTCAGCCAGGCGCGAGCGCAGCAGCACGTCCTCCACCCGCCGCGTGCCCGCGTCGAGCGTCTCCCGCCCGGCAGCGGGCGAGGCTCCGGTGCTCAGCCGGTCGGCGTAGGCCGCCGGGTGCTTCACGTTCCACCAGCGCACGCCCCCGACGTGGCTGTGCGCCCCGGGGCCGACGCCCCACCAGTCGTGGCCGAGCCAGTACGAGAGGTTGTGCCGGGAGCGGTGCGCGTCGTCGCGCGCCCAGTTGCTGACCTCGTACCAGGAGTACCCGGCTGCGGCCAGACGCGCGTCGGCGAGCTCGTACATGTCGGCGGTGAGGTCGTCGTCGGGGGTCGCGACCTCGCCGCGGCGGATCTGCCGGGCGAGCTTCGTGCCGTCCTCCACGATCAGGGCGTAGGCCGAGAGGTGGTCCGGCCGGTTGGCGAGAGCGGAGTCGAGCGACCGCTCCCAGTCGGCGAGCGACTCCCCCGGTGTGCCGTAGATGAGGTCGAGGCTGACCTGCAGGCCGGCCTCCCGCGCCCACTCGACCACGAGCGGGACCCGCTCCGGGTCGTGGGTGCGCTCGAGCGTGGCGAGGACGTGCGGCACGGCCGACTGCATCCCGAAGCTGACGCGGGTGAAGCCCGCCTCGGCCAGCGCGCGGAGGTAGGCGGCGTCGACGGAGTCCGGGTTCGCCTCGGTGGTGATCTCGGCGTCGGGCGCGACCCCGAAGTGGGTGCGGAGGCCGGCCAGCATCCTCACCAGGTCGCCGGCGGGCAGCAGCGTGGGAGTCCCGCCGCCGAAGAAGACCGTGCGGGCGGGGCGCCGGGGCAGGCCCGCGCGCTCGAGCACCTCGGCGCCGAGAGCCATCTCGGTGATCGCCTCGTCGGCGTAGTCCTGCTGCCTCGCTCCGCGGAGCTCGGTCGCCGTGTAGGTGTTGAAGTCGCAGTAGCCGCAGCGGACCCGGCAGAACGGCACGTGCACGTAGAGGCCGAGGTCGCGCTGCTCCACGCCGTCGACGACGGACGCGGGCAGTCCGCCGTCGAGCGGAGCAGGATCGGCGATCGGGAGGGCGCTCCCCACGTCAGCTGACGCGCGCCGGCAGCAGCGCGCGCAGGTACTTGGCCACCTGGCGCTTCTGCACGGCGCGCAGCACCGGCGCGCCCAGGCGGTAGAGGCGGGTGGAGGGACGCGAGAAGACCCGGATGACGAGCCAGACCGAGTCGTCCGCGCGCTTCTCGACGACGAAGGACTCCTCGCCGCTCTCGGGGTGGCCCTCGAGAGTGCCGTAGGCGAAGCCGACCTGGTCGGGCTCGTCGACGACGTAGACCACGCGCACCGGGGCGTCGAAGACGCGGCCGAGCAGTGTCACGCGGAGCACGGCGGTCACGCCCGCGGTGATGTAGGGGGTGCCGTCGGGAGCGAAGTGCTCCTCCGTCGGCCGGCTGACGAGGTCGATCGGGGTGCCCGCGGCGTCGAAGTTGACTCCGGTGTACTGCACGCCGCTGCCGCTGGTGATGTCGGTCACCTCGATGCCGCTGCCGCGCTGCACGCCCCACGTCATCAGGGAGGCGGTGGTGATGGCGAAGCGCTCGTCGCCCGAGCCGAGCCGGGCCTCGAAGCGCTCGGCCGTGAAGCCGTCCGGCGGGTACTCGAGCAGGTCGGGCGCCAGCGTGCCGCCGACGGCCGCGTAGGTGACCTGCGGCTGGCCCTCGAAGTTGGAGCGGCGGATGCTCACGTCCCGACCTTCTTCCCGGACTCCTCGAGCGCGGCGCGCGTCGAGTCCGCGTGCCGGGTGGTGCTGTCCATCCGACCCAGCGTATCCGACCGTCGTCGCCCCGAGCCGGGAACGACGGAGGGCCCTCCCCCGCCGGAGCGGGAGGAGGGCCCTCGTCGTGGTGCGGGTCGGGTCAGCTGCAGGGAGTCAGCTTCTGGACGGCCGCCGACAGGGTGCCGGTGCCGCCGAGGAGGACGACGCGCGTCGCTCCGCCGGACTTGATGTCCTGCAGCACCTTGACCGGAACGCAGGTCGGGGGCACGGCGAAGAGGGGGCTCCCCGTGCGCCCGGCGGCCGCGGCTCCGGCCAGGGCGTCGGGGAAGTTCTCGCCGGTGGCCAGGAACACGGTCTTCGACCCGCGGGGGAAGGCCGCCCGGTTGAGCTGCTCCGAGGTGTCGTAGCGGTCGACTCCGCCGATGCGGGTCACGGCCGGTCCGGCCGGCACCGTGAGGGAGTTCTGGATGCCCGCGCTGACCGACAGCTCGGAGCCCGCGATGGTGAGCACCGGAGGCCGGAGCCCCCGCAGGATCCCGACCGTGGTCGGGTCGGCCGCCGGGAGGCCGCCGTTCACGAGGACGACGGGGGCGGAGTTCTTGCCTGCGGCGGCGGTGGCGCTGAGCGCGTCGGGGAACTTCTCGCCGGTCGCGAGCCAGGCCCCCTTCGGCGAGCCGCCTCCGAAGGCGCTCTCGATGATCTTCCGCGACGTGTCGTAGCGGTCGGTGCCTCCGAGGCGGAAGATCCTCCCGTTCGCGTACTGGCCGAGGTCGGTGGCGAGGGCGTCGCTGACGCTGAGGTCGGAGCCGACGACGACGATCCGCTGGGGCGCGAGACGGGTGAGCTCGTCGCGGACGACCTGGCTCACCGAGTCGCGGTCGACCAGGAGGAGAGGGCCGCCCTGCTTCGCGGCGGCGGGTCCGGCGCTGAGCGCGTCGGGGAAGTTCGCGCCGGTGGCGATGTAGACGACGGGCACGCCGGGGGTGGTGAAGGTCGCCTTCGAGATCTCGACGGCGGTGCCCTGGCGGTCGGTGCCCGCGAGGCGGACGACCTCCGGGCCGGTGCCCGAGGTCGGCGTCGGGGTGGGGGTGGTCGTCGACGGGACGACGCGCAGCGGCGCGCGCACGACGACGCCGGTGCCGGCCGGCTGCTCGCCGCCCCGGCTGAGGCCCTTCACCTCGACGGACGGCGCGCCGAGGGGCGACGTGTCGCTGAAGTTGAGGTAGCGGTCGAAGAACTCCTGCGTCGGGCGGATCGCGACGCCCCGTCCGCCCTCGACGACCGTGGGAGCGGCCTTCAGGCGGCCGCCGTCCTCCGTGCCGACCGTGGCGCTGAGGCCCGCGAGGTCGAAGAAGCCGGGGACGCCGGAGTCGAGGACGATGACGTCGCCCGCGCCGGCCTCGGTGACGGTGCCGCCGCCGGCCCAGAATTCGCCGCCGACGGCGCGGTCGGAGGAGGCGGACGTCGACAGGTCGAGGTCGGCATCCGTGGATCCGCTCGCGGCCGTCACCGCGAGGGTGGCGGAGAGGGCGAGGACGAAGCCGGTCCGGTCGACGCCGGCCGGAGCGTACGCGTCGTCCGCCTCGTCCTCGGCGCCGTTCAGGAGGAGCGAGAGCGAGGTGCCGCCGAAGGAGCCGGCGGCGCGCCCGATCGGGATCTCGATCGAGTTGGTGGCGGTGTCGACGACGGATTCGCCGCTCGCGAGGTCCGTCGCGGTGCTGCCCAGCCGCCACTCCACGACCCGGTAGCCGGGGTACGACCACTCGGTGAAGGTGTCGGGAGCGGTGGAGTCGGGCAGCTCGACGGTCAGCGTGGTCGCGTCTGCGGCCACCGGAAGCGGCACGTCGGTGCCGAATTGGGCGCTGTCCGACCAGAAGTAGGGCGCGGGCGCGACCGGGATCACCTTGTTCGCTGCGGAGGCCGGTCCCGCCGCCACCAGCGATCCCGCTGCGACGGCCGCGATGCTCGCGAGCGCCGCCCCCGTCCTGATCCAGCGCTTCCTCGTGCTCGTAGGCACCACGGACTACCACCCTTCGTCATGGTGGAGGACCGGTCGTCGACGCTGCAGCCCCCCGTGCGGATCGGTTTCGATCCACGGCCGCGTCCTGGCGTCCGAAAGCTATCGGTCCGCTGTGAGCCGCCGCAATCCCCGCGGACACGATATCCCGGACGGGGGGTGTGTCACCCGTCCGGGAGGGAGGACGGACGCCTTCGACGGGGGTCGCGCTACTTCTTGTCCTTGGTCTCGACGTCGCCCGAGAGCGCGGCGATGAACGCCTCCTGGGGGACCTCGACGCGGCCGACCATCTTCATCCGCTTCTTGCCCTCCTTCTGCTTCTCGAGGAGCTTGCGCTTGCGGGTGATGTCGCCGCCGTAGCACTTGGCCAGGACGTCCTTGCGCATCGCGCTGATCGACTCGCGGGCGATGATCCGGGCGCCGATGGCGGCCTGGATCGGCACCTCGAACTGCTGCCGCGGGATCAGCTTGCGCAGGCGTCCCGTCATCAGCACGCCGTAGGCGTAGGCCTTCTCCCGGTGCACGATGGCGCTGAACGCGTCGACCTGCTCGCCCTGCAGCAGGATGTCGACCTTCACCAGGTCCGCCTCCTGCGAGCCGGCGGGCTCGTAGTCGAGCGAGGCGTAGCCGGCGGTCTTCGACTTGAGGTTGTCGAAGAAGTCGAAGACGATCTCGCCGAGGGGCATGTGGTAGCGGATCTCGACCCGGTCCTCGCCCAGGTACTCCATGCCGATCAGGGTCCCTCGGCGGCTCTGGCAGAGCTCCATGATCGTGCCGACGTAGTCCTTCGGCGCGAGGATCGCGGCCTTGACGATCGGCTCCGTGACGGCGGCGATCTTGCCGACGGGGAACTCGCTCGGGTTCGTGACGGTGACGGTCTTCTTGTCCTCCGTCGAGACCTCGTAGATGACCGAGGGCGCCGTGGTGATGAGGTCGAGACCGAACTCGCGCTGCAGGCGCTCGGTGATGATCTCGAGGTGCAGGAGGCCGAGGAAGCCGCAGCGGAAGCCGAAGCCGAGCGCCACCGACGTCTCGGGCTCGTACACGAGCGCCGCGTCCGAGAGCTTGAGCTTGTCGAGGGCCTCGCGCAGGTCCGGGTAGTCGCTGCCGTCGATCGGGTACAGGCCCGAGAAGACCATCGGGAGCGGCTCGGTGTAGCCGGGCAGCGCCTGCGTCGCGGGCTTGGACGCGGTGGTGACGGTGTCGCCGACCTTCGACTGGCGGACGTCCTTCACACCGGTGATCAGGTAGCCCACCTCGCCGACCGCGAGACCCTGCGTCGCGACGGGCTCGGGGCTCGACACGCCGATCTCGAGGATCTCGTGAGTGGCGCGGGTCGACATCATCTGGATCTTCTCGCGCGGCGAGAGCTTGCCGTCGATCATGCGGACGTAGGTGACGACGCCGCGGTAGGCGTCGTACACGGAGTCGAAGATCATGGCGCGCGCAGGGGCGGAGAGGTCGCCGACGGGCGGCGGGATGAGCTCGGTCACGCGGTCGAGCAGTGCCTCGACGCCCATGCCGGTCTTGCCGGAGACGCGGAGGACGTCGTCCGGGTCGCCGCCGATGAGGCTCGCGAGCTCCTTCGCGTACTTCTCGGGGTCGGCGGCCGGCAGGTCGATCTTGTTCAGGACCGGGATGATCGTGAGGTCGTTCTCGAGCGCGAGGTAGAGGTTCGCGAGCGTCTGGGCCTCGATGCCCTGCGCCGCGTCGACCAGGAGGATCGCGCCCTCGCACGCCGCCAGCGAGCGGCTCACCTCGTAGGAGAAGTCGACGTGGCCCGGAGTGTCGATCATGTTCAGGGCGAACGTGCGCCCGTCGCGCTCCCACGGCATCCGCACGGCCTGCGATTTGATCGTGATGCCGCGCTCGCGCTCGATGTCCATGCGATCGAGGTACTGCGCGCGCATCGCCCGGTCCTCGACGACACCCGTGATGCCGAGCATCCGGTCGGCGAGGGTGGACTTGCCGTGGTCGATGTGGGCGATGATGCAGAAGTTGCGGATGGACGCCGGATCGGTCGCGGCGGGCTCGAGCCCGGTGTGTGCACGTGGAGACATCGTGGGACCAGTGTCCCATGCCCGGCGGCGGGGGCCGGGACCGGCCGCTAGAGATCGAGTCCGTAGGTGCGGGTGGGCTCGACCCCGGGCGGGTTCTCGCGCTCGCCGAGACGGACGAAGCCCATGCTCTCGTAGAGGGCGTGCGCGGTGGTCATCAGCGTGCCGCTGTTCATCACGACCCGCTGGAGGCCCCGCTCGACGGCGAGCATCACGACGAACTCGGTGAGCAGCCGCCCGAGGCCCCGCCCGCGGGCCTCCGGGGCGACGGCGAGCAGTCGCCAGTCCAGCTCGCCGGGCCGGCCGAGCTCGTAGAGGTTCGCGCCCGGGCGCGCCGTGGTGACGGTGGCGAGGATCCGCCCGTCGCCCTCGACGGCGACCCAGACCTCGCCCTCGACGTCGTGCCGGGCGACCGCGGCGACGTCGGCGGCGTACTCCTCCCCCAGCTCGTAGTCGTGGGCGTAGGCGGCGAGCCGGAGGCGCGAGACCTCGTCGTACTCCTCCGCCCGGACGCGCCGGACCAGCACCTCGGCGGCGCTCATCCGCGCACCGGGGCCGGAAGGGCGCGGAGCCCGTGCTCGAGCGCGGCGGGATCGGCGGCGAGGCAGACGCGGATCCAGCCCTCGCCGGTGCGGCCGAAGGCGCTGCCGGGCGCGACGGCGACGAGGGTCCCGAGGAGGAAGGACTCGACCCACGAGGCGACGTCCCCGCCGGTCGCGTGCGCCATGTCGATCCACAGGTAGAACGCGCCCTCGGGCTCGCGGTAGGCGATCCCCCGCTCGTCGAGCACGCCCGTCGCGAGCCGCAGGTTGGCGAGGTAGTGGTCGGAGGCGGAGGCCACCGCGTCCTGCGGCCCGGTCAGAGCGGCGAGGGCGGCGCGCTGGTCCGGAGTGGCGACGCAGCTGATCGCCGCCTCCTGCACCGTGACCATGATCGACGTGAAGCCCGGAGGCGTCACGAGGTAGCCGACGCGGACGCCGGTCATCGCGTACGTCTTCGAGAAGGAGAAGACGCTGAGGACGCGGTCGGCGTCGTCCCCGCGCTCCTGGGCGATCGCCGCGAGGCTCACGTGCGGGCGCCCGTAGGTGAAGTACTCGTAGACCTCGTCGCTGAGCACCCACAGGTCGTGGCGCCGGGCGATGTCGAGCAGGCGCTCGAGGACCTCCCTCGGGAACACCACGCCGAGCGGGTTGGACGGGCTGTTGACGATCAGGACGCGGGTCCGGTCGGTGATCAGGCGCTCGACCTCGTCGGGATCGGGGAGGAAGGCGTTCTCGGCGCGCAGCGTGTACGGCACGGGCACGGCGCCGATGGTCCGCGCGTTGGTCGTGAAGACGGTGTAGCCCGGGTCGGGGATGAGCACCTCGTCGCCGGGTCCGAGCAGGAGCGTCATCGCCTGGTGCAGCGCCTGCGTGGCGCCGACGGTCACCCAGACCTGCTCGACGTCCGCCTCGATGCCGTTGTCGCGCGCCAGCTTCTCCACGATGGCGCGCCGGAGCTCGGGGACCCCGCCGTTGGGCCCGTAGCGGGTGTCGTCGGCCGCCCACGCCGCCCGTGCCGCCTCGATGATGTGCGGCGCGGTCGGCACATCGGGCTCGCCCACCGCGAGGAGGGTGACTCCGTCGAGCCGCAGCGCTATCTCGAACAGGTGGCGGATGCCCGAGGGCGGCACCGCGGAGAGGTGATCGGCGAGACGGGGCACCGGCGTCACGTTACCGGCGAGCCCGGGCCGCGAGACGCCACGGCGGTGCGCCTCCCCCGGCGTGTCGTACCGGCGGCCCCGACACGGGCGGTGGTGCACCCGCGGGCGCGGCGCGCTTGAAGGGTGACGACGGGTGCGCTAAAGTTCCTTGTTGGCTTGCGCTCCCCCTCCGGACACCCGGCAGGCGTGGAGTGATCAGAAGCCGGCGACCTCCAGTCGCACCGCAGGGCGTTCAGACGCCCGCGGAAGGGGCACTCCGTCGAGTAGCCGGCTGCACACACGCACATCCGAGAAGAAGGTAATCCACGTGGCAAACATCAAGTCGCAGATCAAGCGCAACCTCACCAACAAGAAGGCGAACGAGCGCAACAAGGCCGTCAAGAGCGAGCTGAAGACCGCCATCCGCTCGGTCCACACCGCCGTCGCTGCCGGCGACACCGCGAAGGCCGGCACCGCCCTCGCCTTCGCCGCCAAGAAGCTCGACAAGGCCGCCAGCAAGGGCGTCATCCACAAGAACCAGGCCGCGAACCGCAAGTCGGCCATCGCGAAGCAGGTCGCCGCGCTGTAGTACTGCGCGAAGCTGCAACGACGAAGGGTCCGGCCTCTGGCCGGGCCCTTCGTCGTTTCCGCTTCGCGGTCGACGGCCTCCTCGTTCCTCGTCGGCCGTCGCGCGGTCGGCTACCAGGGATGGTCGCGGTGGGAGGAGCGTCCTGCGTTCCGGGTACGACGATCCGCTCGCATGCGGATCGCCGGTGACCCTCCGACCCCTCGCTGGTCGAGTAGCCGCGCAGCGGCGTATCGAGACCCACCAACGCCGAACAGATCGCCACAGCGGCTCCCCTGCCGATCGCTCAGCCACTCCTTGCTGGTCGAGTAGCCGCGCAGTGGCGTATCGAGACCCACCGGCGACGGGGCGATCCCGTGAGCGGATCGTGAGAGCAGGGCTCCGAGGCGGGTCAGAGGCCCCGGGCGGAGACGACGGAGACCATGCGCTCGAGGGCGTAGACGGGGTCGCGGGTGGCGCCCTTCACGTTGGCGTCGGCGTCGGCGACCGTCAGGATCGCGGTGCCGAGGCCCTCGCCGGTCCAGCCCTGCAGGTCGCGCCGGGCCCGGTCCACCTGCCACGGAGCGAGGCCCAGACGCGAGGCGACCTGGCCCGAGCCCTCGCGCGAGCCGGCGACCTTCGCCATCGTGCGGAGCTTGCTCGCGAACGCGGCGACGATCGGGACCGGATCGGCGCCGGAGGCGAGGGCGTGGCGGAGCCCGAGCAGCGCTTCGCCGTGACGGCCCGCGATCGCGGAGTCGGCGACGGTGAAGGCCGTCGTCTCGACACGGCCGCCGTAGTACTTGGCGACGGTCGCCTCGGTGATCTCGCCGGTGACGTCGGACAGCAGCTGCTGGCACGCCGACGCGAGCTCGTCGAGGTCGTCGGAGAACGCCGACACCAGAGCGCGGACGGCGCCGGTGGTCGCCGTGCGGCCCGCCGTTCGGAACTCGGCGATCGCGAAGTCGACCTTGTCGCTCTCGCGCTTGAGCTCGGCGCAGACGATCTCGATGCCGCCGCCCGTGCCCGAGCGGATCGCGTCGAGGAGCTTCTTGCCCCGGTTGCCGCCGCCGTGGCGGAGCACCAGGGTCGCCCCGTCCGCGGGCGCCGAGAGGTAGTCGAGGGTCTCGAGGAGGAACGCGTCCGAGCACTTCTCGACGTTCGAGACGCGGATGAGGCGGGGCTCGTCGAAGAGGGACGGGCTCGCGAGGGTCAGCAGCTCCCCCGGCGCGTAGCCGCCGGCATCGATGTCGCTGACCTCGAGACTCGGATCCTCGGCGCGGAGGAACTCGCGGAGGAAGCGCAGCGCGCGGTCGGCCAGGAACTGCTCCGGGCCGGTGATCAGCACGATCGGCGCCGGCCGGGTCTGGTTCCAGGCGAGCTGCGGGATCGCCGCCTTCGAGGGCGCTGCCTTCGCGCGCGCCGGGGCCCTGCCTGCCATGCCGTGTCCTTCCGTGCCGCGCCCGTCCGAGCGCCCTCCACCCTACGGCCCGCTCACGGCGCCCCGAGGCGGCCGCGGGCGCCGTCGCGCCGCTCGACCAGACCGCGATCCCGTCGCTGCGGGACGCGAGCACGACCGTACCCTCGACATCCGACCTCAGCGCCTCGACCCCGCGCTCGGCCAGGAGGGCGAGGAGCGACGGATTCGGATGCCCGTAGTCGTTCTCCGCTCCGACGGAGATCAGTCCGAGGCCCGCGCCGAGCGCCTCGTAGAGCGCGGGCGACTGGTCGGCGGAGCCGTGGTGCGCGACCTTGACCACGTCGACCCGGCCGACCGGCAGCCGGGAGACGCGCCCCTGCTCCTGCTCGCCGAGATCCCCCAGCAGCGCGACGGAGAGGGGGCCGCCGCGGGCGTCCGGGCCGATGTCGACACGGAGGGTCACGCTCGCCTCGTTCCCCCGCAGCGCGCTCCGGCGCTCCGGCCACTCGACCCGCCAGCGCAGGGAGCCGAGAGAGCCGCTGTCGCCGCGGACCGCCTCCTGCAGTGCGACCCCCGCGCCGGTGAGCGCCGCCCGGTCGCGCTCGTCGTCCAGGCTCGCGGCGGGTCCGACGAGCGCGGCGTCGGTCCGTCCGAGGACGGCCTGGAGCCCGCCGACGTGGTCGAGGTCGTAGTGCGTGAGCACCAGCAGCGGGATCCGGTCCACTCCCATCAGGCGGAGGCAGGCGTCGAGCGGGGCGGGCTCGGGCCCCGTGTCGACGAGCAGCACCCCCGCGTCTCCACGGAGGAGGACCGCGTCGCCCTGCCCGACGTCGCACATCGCGACGCGCCAGTCCTCGGGCACCGAGGCCGCGCGGAGGAGCGGCGTGGCGACGGTGGTGCCGCCGGCGGCCGCGATCGCGCACGCCAGACCGACGGCGGCGATCCGGCGCACGCGCGCGAGCCGCGGCGACTGCGTGACCAGCACGAGGGCGAGCAGGGTCAGGACGGTGAGTGCGAGCGCTCCTCCCACTCCCGGCCACCAGGCGATCCTCGGGGCGGGCCACGCGTCGACGGCGCGGGCGATCGAGGCGATCCACCAGGCGGGGACGGCGGCGAGACGGATCGCCGCGTCGGCGGCTCCGGGCCACCACGGAGCGAGCAGGCAGCCGATGAGCCCGAGCCCGGTCGCGGCGGGTGCCGCGGGCTCGGCGAGCAGGTTGGCGAGCACTCCGTACACCGGCACCGACGGGTCAACGAGCAGCAGCACGGGCTGGCAGGCGAGCTGCGCCGCGGTCGGCACCGCGAGCACCAGGGCGAGAGGCCGGGGCAGCACTCGGCCGAGGGCGCCCGCGATCGGCTCGGCGAGCAGCAGGAGTCCGGCGGTGGCGAGGACGGACAGCACGAAGCCGAGCCTCCCCGCGATCGAGGGGTCGGCGGCCACGAGCAGGACGACGGTCGCGAGCAGGGCGGGCACCGCCGCTCCGGAGCGCCGCCCGAGCCGCGCGAGGAGGACCACCGTCGCCATCACTGCGGCCCGCACCACGCTCGGCTCGGGGGTCACCAGCACGACGAAGGCGGCGAGCAGGGCGAGGGCGGCGACGGTCCGGAGGCGGCGCCCGGCGCCGAGGAGCGCCGCGATCGTCCAGCCGGCGACCACCACCACGGCGCAGTTGGCGCCGGACACGGCGGTCAGGTGGGTGAGCGACGCGGTGCGCATCGCCTCCTCGAGTCCCGCATCGAGCGCGGACGTGTCGCCGGTCGCGAGGCCCGGAAGCAGCCCCGCGACGTCGCCGCCGACCACCGCCGCGCGCTCGAGGAAGCGCGAGCGCAGCACTTCCGCGACGGCCGCCGCTCCCCCGGGACCGCGCCGGTCCAGGACGGACGCCGCCCTCAGCATCGTCGCCTCGCCGACAGGCGCCTCCTTCACCCCGGCGCGCGCCTGCAGGTCGAGCTCGGCGCCCACCGGCAGCCGGCCGCCGGGATCGGCGAGCAGCACACGGACGGGGGCCGCGGTCGACGCGTCCCCCACCCGCAGCGCCGTCGCCTCGAACCACACACCTCCGGTGGCGAGCGGACGGGCACCCGTGTCGACGCGGACGGTGACCGGGGTGAGGGCGCGGTCCTCCTGGGCCTCCCGCAGCGACGCGGGGTGGTCACCGGCTGCCACGGCGACCACGGAGGTGAGGGCGAGGGCGGCACCCGCGCCCGCGACGAGCACCGCTCCGATCAGCTGTCCGCCGAGCACGCGCCGGAGCAGGACGCACGCCGCCCCGAGGAGCATCCAGCCCGCGGCGCACCACACGAGGCCCCCGTCGAGCACCGCCGCGACCGGCAGCATCCCGGCCGCCCACGCCGTGGTCCACGCGGCCACCGCCGCCGGCAGGAGCCGCAGGTCCACCGCCCGCACGCTCCTCACGGCGCGACCTGGTCGCGGAACGCCGCGAGCGTCTTCTCGCCGATCCCGGGGACCTCGAGCAGCTGGTCGACGGAGGAGAACGGGCCGTTCGCCTCCCGGTGGGCGACGATCTTCTTCGCGGTCGCCGGGCCGATCTCGGGCAGCTCCTCCAGCTGGGCGGCCGTCGCCGTGCTCAGGCTCAGCACGGATCCGGCCGCGGAGGCTCCTCCCGGAGCGGATCCGCTCGGAGCCGCTCCCGCCGCGGCCGGCGCCGCTCCCACGGCCGGCACGACGATCTGCTCGCCGTCGACGAGCCTCCGGGCCAGGTTGACCGCCGCGCGCTCCGCCGACTCCTGGAACCCTCCGGCGGCGGCGACCGCGTCCGCCACCCGCGCCTCGGGCGACAGGACGTACAGCCCCGGGGAGGCGACCTCGCCGGCCACGTGCACGTACAGCGACTCGGCCGCCGCGGCAGCGGGCGCGCTCGTCGCCACGGCGGGCTCCAGGACCCGCTCGTGACCGCTCGACCGCGCTCCCGCGAGCAGCACCGCGACGACCGCGGCGCCGATCACGAGCACGACCGCCGCTCCCACCCCCACCCGCCAGCGCGGGCGGGCGCGCCGGGGGCGCAGCAGCGCTGTCAGCTGCTCGTCGTCCGTGGTCTCTGGCATCCGCCGACGGTAGGACCCGCGTCGAGGTCCGGAGCGGCAGCCGACACCGATCCGGGGAGAGCCCGCAGGATCGCCTCCCTGTGGAGGAGAGGGCAGCACCGGCGCTGAGCGCACGACGGGGCCCCTCCCACGAGAGGAGGAGCCCCGTCGGGACGGATCAGCGGCTAGACCGCCTTCGTCACCAGGTTCACCAGGCGCGGCGCCCGCACGATGGCCTTCACGACCTCGCGGCCGACGAGAGCCCGCGCGACGCCGGCCGTGGCCCGCGCCTTCTCCTCGAGCTCGTCGGAGGAGATCTTCGGCGAGACCTCGAGCCGGTCGCGGACCTTGCCGTCGACCTGCAGGATCGCCGTGACCTTCTCCTCCACCAGGAGCGACGGGTCGGCCTTGCGCCACAGCGCGTGCGCGACGGTGCCCTCGTAGCCCAGGCGGTGCCACATGTCCTCGGCCGTGTACGGCGCGAACAGGTTGAGCGCCATCGCGACCACCTCGACCGCCTCGCGGACCGCGGGGTCCCCGGCTCCGGCGCCCGAGTCGACGACCTTGCGGGTCGCGTTGACGAGCTCCATCAGCCGCGCGACCACGACGTTGAACTTGAACGCCTCGATCAGCGACGGGGACTCCGCGAGGAAGCGGTGGGTCTGACGGCGCAGAGCCGCGTCACCCGTCCTCCACTCGACGTCGGGCTTCGAGGTGACGTCCTTCGCCAGGCGCCAGGCGCGGGCCAGGAACTTCGCGCTGCCGCCGGGCGAGACGTCGGCCCAGTCGATGTCGTCCTCCGGCGGGCCGGCGAACGCCATCGTCAGGCGCACCGCGTCGACGCCGAACTCGTCCAGCTGGTCCGACAGGCGGACGATGTTGCCCTTCGACTTCGACATCGCCGCGCCGTCCATCTGCACCATGCCCTGGTTGAGCAGCGCCGTGAACGGCTCCGTGAACGACACGTAGCCCAGGTCGAACAGCACCTTGGTGATGAAGCGCGCGTACAGCAGGTGCAGGATCGCGTGCGTCACGCCTCCGACGTACTGGTCGACGGGCGCCCACTTCTCGGCGAGCTTCGGATCGAAGGCCTGCGTGTCGTCCTTCGGCGAGAGGAAGCGGAGGAAGTACCACGAGGAGTCGACGAAGGTGTCCATCGTGTCCGGGTCGCGGCGCGCGGGCGAGCCGTCCACCGGGTGAGGCACGTTCACCCAGTCCTCCGCCGCCCCGAGCGGCGACGAGCCCTTCGGCTGCAGGTCGAGGCCGTCGGTGGAGGGCAGGACGACGGGCAGCTGGTCCTCGGGCACCGGCACGAGCTCGCCGTCGGCTCCGTGGATGATCGGGATGGGGGTGCCCCAGTAGCGCTGCCGCGAGATCAGCCAGTCGCGCAGGCGGTAGTTCTTGGCCGAGCGGCCGCGGCCGCGCTCCTCGAGCATCCTGATGACGCGCTCGATGGCGGTGCGCTTGGACAGCCCGTCGAGCGGCCCGGAGTTGATCAGGCGGCCGTCGCCGGTCAGCGCCTCGCCGGTCGTGGCCGGGTCGAGCGAGTACTCCTTCTCGAGCGCGGCCAGCTCCTCCGGGTCCTCCGGGATGACCGGGATCGCGCCGGTGACCGAGGCGGTGGTGTCGACGACCACTCGCACGGGCAGGTCGAACGCGCGGGCGAAGTCGAGGTCGCGCTGGTCGTGCGCGGGCACGGCCATGACGGCCCCGTGGCCGTAGTCGGAGAGGACGTAGTCGGCGGCCCAGATCGGCAGCCGCTCGCCGTTCACGGGGTTCACCGCGTAGCGGCCGAGGAACACGCCGGTCTTGGGGCGGTCGGCGGTCAGGCGCTCGATCTCGCTCGACTTCTGCACCGTCTCGAGGTAGCTGCGGAACGCGTCGCGGATCGCGGGCTCAGAGCCCTCGACCAGCTCGGAGGCGAGGTCGGAGTCGGGCGCGACGACCATGAAGGTCGCCCCGTAGAGCGTGTCGGGTCGCGTCGTGAAGACGGTGACGCGCTCGTCGCGGCCCTCGATCTCGAACTCGACGTCGGCGCCGATGGAGCGGCCGATCCAGTTGCGCTGCATGGCGATGACCTTCGACGGCCAGGAGCCCTCGAGCTGGTTCAGGTCGTCGAGGAGGCGGTCGGCGTAATCGGTGATCTTGAAGTACCACTGCGTGAGCTTCTTCTTGACCACGACCGCGCCGGAGCGCTCGGAGGTGCCGTCCGCCAGGACCTGCTCGTTCGCCAGGACCGTCTGATCCACCGGGTCCCAGTTGACCCAGCTGTCCTTGCGGTAGGCGAGGCCCTTCTCGTACATCTTGAGGAACAGCCACTGGTTCCACTTGTAGTACTCGGGGTCGGAGGTGTGCAGCACGCGGTCCCAGTCGAAGGACGCGGCGTAGCGCTTCATCGAGCGCTTCTGCTGCTCGATGTTGTCGTAGGTCCAGGTGACCGGGTTCAGTCCGCGCTTGATCGCGGCGTTCTCGGCGGGCAGGCCGAAGCTGTCCCAGCCGATCGGGTGGAGGACGTTGAAGCCCTGCTGGCGCCAGTAGCGCGCGATGACGTCGCCGAGCGCGTACGCCTCGGCGTGGCCCATGTGCAGGTCGCCCGAGGGGTACGGGAACATGTCGAGCACGTACTTGCGGGGGCGCTTGTCGTCGGGGTCGTCCGTCGCGAACGGGCGCGTCTCCTCCCAGATCGGGAGCCACTTCTCCTGGAGCGCTCGGAAGTCGTAGCGCTCCTCGTCGCTCGCGCCGGTCTGCCGGGAGGTGTCTTCTGCCACAGGTGCTTCTCACTTCTGAAGGAGGGGGAGAACGCACACGCGTGGGCGGCTGCGTTCGACCATCAACCCTACTGGCCCGGCGCGCACGGCAGACGAACGCGGCGCCCGCTCACTCCTCGGCGGCGCCCAGCACCGCGAGGAGCGCCCGCGCCTTCAGCCGCGTCTCCTCGACCTCCTCCTCCGGCACCGAGAGCGCGGTGATGCCGCCGCCGGTCCCGAGGCGGGCGCGCTCGCCGTCGAGCACGAGGGTGCGGATCGTCATCGCGAGGTCCAGCGACCCGTCCGAGCCCAGGCGGCCGAAGGCGCCGGAGTAGACGCCGCGGGGGCCGCCCTCCCACTCGCGCAGCAGCTCCACGGCCCGGCGCTTGGGCGCTCCCGTCATCGAGCCGGCCGGGAAGAGGGCCGCGACGAGCTCGGCGATCCCCACGCCGGGCGCCCGGCGTGCCGAGACCTCGCTGACCAGCTGGTGGACGTGCGGGTAGCTCTCCACCTCGAGCAGGCGGTCGACGACGACGGAGCCGGGGGCGGCGATCCGGGCGAGGTCGTTGCGGACGAGGTCCACGATCATCACGTTCTCGGCCCGCTCCTTCACACTCGAGACGAGCTCGTCCCGGAGCGCTCGGTCCTCGTCGGCGTCCCGGCCCCGGGGGCGCGTCCCCTTGATCGGATGCGTGGCGACGCGTCCGTCGGCGCCGCCGGTGAGGAACCGCTCCGGCGAGGCGCTGACGAGCGCGAGCGGGCCGAGGCGGATCAGCCCGCCGTGATGGCTCGGGCTGGAGCGGCGGAGGCGACGGTACGCCTCGACCGGATCGAACCGGCCCTCGACGACGATCTCGTCGGTGAGGCAGAGCTGGTAGGCGTCGCCCGCGCGGATGGCCTCCTGGCAGCGGCCGATCAGGGCCGTGTACTCGGCGGCGGAGTGACGGCGGACCGGGACGCCGGCGGGCTCGGGATCCGCGGGATCCGCGGGTGCGGGCGCGCCGACGAGGTCGAGCACGCGGGCGGCGAGCTCCTGCGCGTCTCCCGTGGCGACCAGGCGGACGGTCCGGGCCCCGTGGTCGAACTCGAGCACGGGGTCGCCCCGGAGCAGGGCGAGGGCGGGCGGATCCCCGGGGCCGGTCGGCGCCGTCGGCAGGGACACGGAGGCGGCTCCCGCCTCGTAGGAGATCCAGCCGTAGCGGCCGAGCGCGCGGTCGCCCGCGGCGGCCTCGTCGTCGACCGCGGCGAGCGCCGCCGCCACGTCGCCGCCGGCTCCGACGAGGAGCACGTCCTCCCGGGCGCACGCCCCGAGATAGGAGCGGCCGCTCGTCGCTCCGACGCCCGAGTCGAGCCAGAACGACGCCTCGGCCGTGGCGAACAGGGCGTGGTGCACGAGCTCCGGATCGACCCAGGGCAGCTCGATCGAGCGGACGTGCCGATCCTCCGAGACCACTGGGCTAGCGTAGGCGGTCGTGGACGGCGAGCAGGTTCGGGAGTGGGACGGGCGGGCCCTGGCGAGCGTTCCCGAGCCGCCCGGCGCCTCCCTGGACGCGGCCGACTCCTGGCTGGTCGACGAGGGACGGGTCCGCGGGCTCGACCTGCACCGCGAGCGCTTCTCCGCCTCCGTCGCCTCGGCGGGCGGGCACCCGGACGTCGAGACGTTCCTCGACGCCGCGATCGCCGCCCTCCCCCGCGAGGGCCGCTCCTTCCCGCGCGTCGAGCTCTCGGGAGGCGCCCTGCGGCTCCGGCTGCGACCCGCCCCGTCGACGACCCGCTCCGTGGTGCTGTGGACGAGCCCCGTGGATCCGCGCCGGACCCCCTCCTGGAAGGGCCCGGACATCGCGCGTCTGGCCCTGCTGCGCACGCGCGCGCTGGCCGCGGGAGCGGACGAGGCCGTGCTGCTCGACGCCCAGGGCGCCGTCATCGACGGAGCGAGCAGCGCGATCCTGTGGTGGCTGGGCGACGCGCTGGTCGTGCCCCCGGCGACGAGCACCCGCGTGCGCAGCGTGACGGCCCGCACGGTCTCGGTGCTCGCCGGCGCGCTCGGTGTGGACGTGATCGAGGCCCCGGCCGAGCCGGAGTCGCTGGAAGGTCGCGAGGTCTGGACGGCCAACGCCCTGCACGGTCTGCGGCTGGCGACCGCCTGGGTGGACGGACCGGCGCTCGCCGCGGAGAACCCGCAGAAGCCCCTCTCCTCCTCCGAGGAGGCGCCGGCCGGCCTCGCCCCCGCGAGCGAGTCGCCCGAGGCCGCCCAGCAGACCGCCCGCGCGGCCGTCAGCTACTACAACGCCCTCGTCGGCGGTGAGGAGCTGGCCGCCGGCCAGCGGATCGTCTCGGGCACGAACGGCTACTCGTTCCGGATGCAGACCGACGGCAACGCCGTGGTCTACGACCCGCAGGGCCGCCCCACGTTCGCCACGAACACCCAGGGCCGCGGCGACCACCTGGTGATGCAGACCGACGGCAACATGGTCGTCTACTCCGCCAAGGGCGGCCCCGTGTGGAGCACCAACACGATCAACGAGGCGGGCGCCTCCGTGATCATGCAGCCCGACGGCAACCTCGTCGTCTACCGCGAGAACGGCTCGCCCGCCTGGGCGAGCAGCGTCCGCCGCGTCATCGCCGAGCCGGTGACCGACACGCTGTTCACGGAGCAGACCCTCCGCCCCGTCCACCAGCTCACCTCCGCCGACGGCCGCTTCAGCGCCGTCATGCAGAACGACGGCAACTTCGTCGGCTACGGCCCCCAGGGCGCCGTCTGGGGCACCGGCACCGGCGGCTCCGGCAACCGCATCACCATGCAGAAGGACGGCAACGCCGTCATCTACGGCTCCGACGGCTCCGTCAAGTGGTTCTCGGGCACGCGCGGCAAGGACCTCCGCCTGGGCATCAACAACGCCGGCTCGCTGATCATCGTGAACTCGTCCGACGACGTGATCTGGACCAGCCAGGCCGCCTTCCCCTCGACCACGCTCTACGCGGCGAACTCGCTCGAGGCGGGCAGCTTCCTCCGCTCCGCGAACGGCGTCTACCGGGCGGTGATGCAGGCGGACGGCAACTTCGTCGTCTACGGCAAGAACGGCCCGATCTGGGCGTCGAAGACCACCCGCGCCGGCGGCTTCTTCGCCATCGACACCAGCGGGCAGATCGCCGTGGGCACCGAGACGACGAGCGGATGGTCGGTCGTCCCGCCCGCCGCGTCGGTCGGCCCGTACAAGCTCGTCATGCAGGACGACGGCAACCTCGTCGAGTACGACAGCCGCCGCGCGGTCTGGGCCAGCCGCGGCTGACGCCCGTCCGCCACGACGCCCCCTGGTCCCCGGACCGGGGGGCGTCGTGGTCTCCCCCGCCGTGGGACGATCCCCCCGACCCCGCCGCCCTCCTCGACAGGACCCCTGCGATGACGCACCTCCCCTCCGGCCGCTCCCTGGCCGTCTCCCTCGCGGCGATCGCCGCCACAGGCGCCCTCCTGCTGGGGTCGCTGTCCGCCTCCGCGCTCGAGGTCCCGCCCTCGGCGCCCTCCGCCGTCGCCTCCGCCGCGGTCCTCCGCGCCGGCGAGCAGCTCGCGCGCGGCGAGCGCCTGGTGTCCCCCGACGGCGCCTCCTCCCTCGTGATGCAGAACGACGGCAACGCCGTGGTCTACGCCGCCGGCGGCCGTCCCACCTGGGCGTCGGGCACGCAGGGGCGCGGCGACAGCCTGCGGATGCAGGACGACGGCAACCTCGTCGTGTACGCCGCGGACGGGCGCCCCGTCTGGGCGAGCGGCACGGTGGCCGACCCGGGCGGCGAGCTGCGGATGCAGGACGACGGCAATCTCGTGATCTACCGCCGCAGCGGCTCGGCCGCCTGGGCCAGCAGCATCGGCGGGCGGATCGACGAGCCGCGCACCGACACCCTCCGCCGCGGGAGCACCCTCTACGCGGGAAACCGGCTCGCCACCCAGGGAGGCACCACGGCGGTGATGCAGGCGGACGGCAACCTCGTCGTCTACGGGCAGGGCGGAGCTCTCTGGGCGAGCGGCACCCGCGGCCGGGGCAACGTCCTCCGGATGCAGGACGACGGGAACGCCGTGGTCTACGCCGCGGACGGCGCACCCCTGTGGGCCTCGGACACGTCCGGCGAGCCGGGCGCCACGATGGTCCTCCGCGAGGGCGATCTCCGGATCGCGGACGACTTCGGCGTCCTCTGGAGCAGTGCTGCGCTCGTCGTGCGCGACTCGCTCTCCCCGAGCGGCCTCGTCGTCGCGGGCTCGCGGCTGACCTCGGCGAGCGGGCAGTGGCGGGCCGAGATGCAGCGCGACGGCAACTTCGTCGTCTACGGGCCGAACGGCGCGGACTGGGCGACGAACACCTCCTCCGCCTCCGGTGCCGCCTTCTCGATGAGCTCCGAGGGCCGGCTCGACGTGGCCGACTCCCGGATCCTCTGGCTGCGGTTCCCGAGGATCTCGTTCGGCATCGGCCAGAGCGGCGTCGCCCTGCCCTACCGCCTGGTGCTGCAGAACGACGGCCGCCTCGTCGAGTACGACGGCCTCGGACGGGCCGTCTGGGCCAGCCGGGGCTGACGCGCGACGCATGATGGAGGGGTGAGCGACCCCGGCGACTTCATCCGCTCGGCCCTGGAGTACGAGGGCGACGTCTGGCGCGCGCAGGACGTGCGCGAGCGCCTGGGCGCGGGGCTGGACTCGACGGGAGCCTCCGTCGGGGCGGTCCGCGGCACCGTCCGCGACGCGCTGAGGAAGTTCCGCTCGCTCGAGCACGACGACGTGACCGCCCTCTCCTCCGAGCTCTGGGAGACGGCGGTGTTCGAGCCGCGGCTGGCGGCCGTCGTGCTGCTGCAGTCGCGGGCCGAGTGGCTGCGAGGCTCCGACCTCACCCGGCTCGAGGGCTTCGTCCGCGACTCCCGCGTGGACGAGCTGAGCGACCCGCTGGCCCGCGACGTCGTCGCTCCGCTCCTGGCCGGGCTGCGCGGTGCGGCGCGGACCCGGGCGGACGCGGTACTCGACCGCTGGGAGGCGGAGGGCGGGCGCCTGGCGCGCGCGGCCTCCCTGGCGCGGGCGCCAGCCCGGTCGGACCGCGGCTGAGGGCCCCTCGACCCGATCGCCCTCGCGGAGCCGGACCCCCGCTCAGGCGGCCCCGTGCTCCTGGATCGCCGTGCCGTCCGCCACCCGGATCCGCGTGTCGAACACCAGGCCGGGATCGACGCGGTGCGCGATCAGGACCACCGTCCGCCCCTCGGCGGCGCGGAGCAGATCCGCGAGCAGCGCATCGGCCACGGGAGCGTCCACCGACGCCGTCGGCTCGTCCAGCACCAGCACGCGGAAGTCGGCCAGGAGTGCGCGCGCGAGCGCGATCCGCTGCGCCTGGCCGCCCGAGACGAGCGTGCCCCGCTCCCCCACCCGCGCGTCGAGACCGCCCCGCGCAGCGGCCCAGGGCCCGAGCCCGACCCGCTCCAGCACCGCCTCGAGCACGGCGTCGGCGGCCTCGGGCCGCGCGAAGAGGAGGTTCTGCCGGATCGTGTCGTCGAAGAGGTACGGCTGCTGCTCCACGAGCCCGACCCGCTTCCGCACTTCCGCCTGCGGCAGCGTGCGCGCCTCGACTCCGCCCAGCACGTAGCTGCCGGTGTGGTCGAGGAAGCGCACCAGAGCGTGCGCGAGCGTGGTCTTCCCGGAGCCGCTGCCGCCGGTGACGAGCACGCGGGAACCCTCCAGCAGGTCGAGCGAGACGCCGCTGAGCGCCGGCGAGTGCGCACCGGGCCAGTTCACCGACAGGTCGCGCAGGACGATGCCGGCACCCCGGGGGGCCGGCGCGTGCGGGTCCACCTCCGCATCGGTCGCGAGCGCCGGCGACGCCGCCTCCGCGTCCAGATCGGCCAGGCGCTGAGCGCTCGAGAGCGCGGTGCGCGCCGCCTGCACGGCGAGCGGCGCGGCGGCGGCGACCTCGAAGACCGCGAGCGGCACGAGCGCGACGACTCCGAGGGCCGGACCGCCGAGGTCGCCGATCGCCGGGATCCCCAGCGTGAGGCCCGCCCAGACCGCACCGCCCGAGCAGAGGGCGAGGACGGCCGCGGCCAGTCCGGCGGACGCGGCCCGTCGTCGCGCCGCCCGGGCGAGCGACTCCTCCGCGCGCGCGACGTCCGCCAGAGCGTCACCGGCCGCATCGAAGGCGATGAGCACGTCGAGGCGGGTGACCAGCAGGTTCAGGCGCTCGGCGAGCTCCCCGCGCAGCGGCGCCAGCTCGCGGTCCGCCTGCGCGGAGAGCCGGCCGGCGCCCAGCGCCCCGCCGGCGAAGGCGAGGACGAGCAGCGCCAGCAGCACGGCGCCCATCGCCGGCAGCAGCAGCCAGACGCCGACCACGGAGACCGTCGCGACCAGCGCCGCGACGATCAGCGGCTGCACGACGCGAAGCGGCACGTCCTGCTGGGCGTCGACGTCCGACACCACCCGTGAGATCAGATCGCCGCGGCGCACGCGGCCCAGCCCGTCCGGCGCGACCGGCACCAGGCGCCCGTAGACGCCCGCCCGGAGCTCTGCGAGCGCGCGGAAGGCGGCGTCGTGGCCGGTCAGCCGCTCGAGGTAGCGGAAGAAGGCCCGCGCCAGTGCGAAGGCCCGCACGCCCACGACGGCCATCGAGAGGAACAGGATCGGCGGCTGCTCGGCCGCGCGGACGATCAGCCAGGCCGAGCAGGCCAGCAGCGCCACGACGGAGGCGGAGGAGAGCAGCCCGAACGACAGGCCCGGCAGGAAGCGGCGCGGCCCGGGCATCGCGGCGCGGAGGACGTCGGAGCGGTTCACCTCGCGACCACCCCCGACGGCGCCAGGGGGATCACGGCGTCGGCCGCCGCGACGGTCGCGGGCCGGTGGCTGGCGATGATCACGATCGTCCCGCTCTCCGCCAGGGTCCTGAGCCCGGCGAGCACGGCCCGCTCCGACTCCTCGTCGAGGGCGGCGGTCGGCTCGTCCAGGGCCAGCACGGCGCACTCGCGCTCGAGCAGGCGGTGCACGGCGCGGGCGACGGCGACACGGGCGCTCTGCCCGCCCGAGAGGCCTGTCCCCTCGGCGTCGAGCCGGCGCTCGGGGTCGACGTCGGCCGCGGCGATCGCCAGGGCCCGCCGCACGCGCTCGGGGTCCGGCGAGAGCGCTCCGAGCCCGACCGCGGACGCGACGCTCCCCGCGAGCAGGTCGGGCCGCTGGCCCGCCCAGGCGAGCGTCGACCGCAGATCCGCGACCGGCGACCCGCCGAGCAGCAGCGTGCCCGAGAAGGGCACGAAGCCCGCGAGAGCGGCGAGCAGCGTCGACTTCCCGGATCCGCTGGGCCCGGTCACCACGGTGATCGATCCGACGGGGAGCACCGCGTCGACAGGAGCGAGCGTCCGCCCGCGTCCGTCGTCGACCGCGAGTCCCCGCAGCTCGAGCGCCCCCCTCGCCGCCGGGGCCTTCCCGCGAGGGGGCAGGGCCGCCGCGCGCTCGAGGACGGCGAAGGCGCGGTCCGCCGCCTGCACCCCGTCGGCCGCCGCGTGGAACTCGGCACCGACCTGGCGCACCGGCAGGAACACGTCGGGCGCCAGCACCAGGACGAACAGCCCGACGGCCAGCCCCAGCGAGCCGTCGACGAGCCGCAGCCCGATCGAGACGGCGACCAGTGCGACCGAGAGCGAGCCGGCGAGCTCGAGCACGAAACCGCTGACGAAGGTCACCCGCAGCACCTTCATCGTGTGCACGCGGTAGTCCTCGGTCAGCGCGCGGATCCGCGTCGCCTGCCGCTCGGCCCGCCCGAAGATCTTAAGGGTCGCGAGGCCGCCGACGGTGTCGACGAAGCCGGACGCGAGGGCCTGCAGCCGCTCCCACTGCCGCGCCTGCACGGCCTGCGTCGCCCAGCCGATCAGCACCATGAAGACCGGGATGAGCGGCAGGGTCACCACCAGGAACAGCGCGCTGAGCGGATCGGCGAGGAAGACCACGAGCGTCAGGAGCGGCGTCGCCACCGCGGTGGCGATCAGCTGCGGGAGGTAGCGGGCGAAGTAGCCGTCGAGGGCGTCCAGACCGCCGCCCAGCAGCGCGACGACCCCGCCCGAGCCGCCCTCGGAGCGGCCCGCCGGGCCGAGCTCGACCAGCGCGGCGAGGACCGCCTGCCGCAGCTGGGCCTTCGCTCCTGCTCCGTGGCGCACCGCGTTCACCTCGGTCGCCCAGGCGAGACCCGCCCGCACCGCGACGACCGCGAGCAGGGCGGCCAGCAGCGGCGCGAGGTCGTCGGCGCTCCTCGCGTCCACCGCACCGGCCACCAGCTGCGCCACCAGCCACGCGAAGGCGACGATCGCGAGAGTCCTGGCCAGCGCGAGCGCCCCGCCGAGCAGGAGGAACACGCGGGCCGCCCGGGCGTAGCGGAGCAGGCGCGGATCGAGGGGCTTCACGTCAGTGGGCGTCGACCGGGATGTGCGCGCGGCTGATGCGCTTGCGGAAGATCCAGTAGGTCCAGGCCTGGTAGCCGACGATGAGCGGCACGAACACCAGCGCGGTCCAGCTCATGACGGTCAGCGTATAGGGCGTGCTGGAGGCGTTCTCGATCGTCAGCCCGTAGGCGGGGACGTTCGAGGCGGGCATCACCGCGGGGAACAGCGTCGCGAAGAGGGCGAGCACGGCCAGCGCTGTGGTGCCGGCCAGCAGCGCGAAGGCGCGTCCCTCCCGGCCCCGCGTGAGGGCGAGCCAGCCGCCGACGAGGGTGGCGGCCGCCCCCGCCGAGAGCGCCCAGGAGGCGGTGCTCCCCTGGCCGAGGTTGGTCCAGGCCAGGAAGACCGCGGCGACGACCACGGTGAGCAGCCCCGCGCGGGTCGCCAGGCGGCGCGCCCGCTCGCGGATCTCCCCCTCCGTCTTCAGCGCGACGAAGACGACTCCGTGCGTGAAGAAGAGCAGGAGGGTCGTCGCTCCGCCCAGGAGCGCGTAGGGGTTCAGCAGGTCCAGGACGGTGCCGATGTAGTTGTGGTCGGCGTCCATCGGGACGCCCTGCACGATGTTCGCGAAGGCCACGCCCCAGAGGAAGGCGGGCACCGCGGAGCCGACGACGATCATCGTGTCGAAGCGCCGCTTCCACTGCGCCTCCGGACGCTGGTGCCGGTACTCGAACGAGACACCGCGGGCGATCAGCGCGAGCAGGATGAGCAGCAGCGGCAGGTAGAACCCGCTGAAGAGCGTGGCGTACCACTCCGGGAACGCGGCGAACAGGGCGGCGCCGGCGACGATCACCCACGTCTCGTTGAGGTCCCACACCGGGCCGATCGTGTTGATCAGCACGCGGCGGTCGGTGTCGTCGCGCCCGAGGAAGGGGAGCGACATGCCGACGCCGAAGTCGAACCCGTCGAGGACGAAGTAGCCGATGAAGAAGAACGCGACGATCCAGAACCAGATAACGGCGAGATCCATGGAGGTGCCTCCTAGTAGACGGTGCCGACGAGCTGCGGGCGACCGCTCTCCTCGTCGACCTCGGGAGCGTCGTCGGGGCCGGCCTGCGCGGCCCGCTTGATCAGGCGGAACTCGACCACGGCGAGAGTGCCGTAGATCGCGGTGAAGGCGAGCAGCGAGATCAGGACTTCGACGCCGCTCACTCCGGGCGAGACTCCGTCGGCGGTCTTCAGCAGCCCGAACACGAGCCACGGCTGGCGGCCCATCTCGGTGAAGACCCAGCCCACGATCATCGCCATCAGGGGCAGCGGGGCGGCCCAGATCGCGACCTTCCACATCCACTGCTTCGGCTCGCGGCCCTTCCGGGTGAACCACAGACCCGCCGCGGCGACCCCGATGGCGAGGACGCCGAGCGCCATCATCCAGCGGAACGACCAGTACGTGACCCAGATGATCGGCGTGTAGTCGCCGGGTCCGTAGACCCGGGTGTACTGCGCCTGGAGGTCGTCGATGCCCTCGACCGTGCCGGTGAAGGTGTGCGTCGAGAGGAACGAGAGCAGGTAGGGGATGCGGATCGAGAACAGCTCGCTCGAACCGTCCGGCGTTCCCCAGGTGAAGACGGAGAAGGAGGCGTCGACGCCCGTGGAGGTCCGGTAGAGCGCCTCCGCGGCCGCCATCTTCATCGGCTGCGTGTCGACCATCGCCAGGCCGAGCGAGTCTCCGGTGAACAGGGTCAGGCCGCCGCTGACGAGCATCATCCAGGCGCCGAATCTCAGGGCCGGACGCATGGTCTCGAGGTGCTGGTTCCGCGAGAGGTGGTAGGCCGCGACGCTGATGATCACGGCCGCGGAGACCATGAAGCAGGCGAAGATCGTGTGCGGGAAGGCGGCGAGCGCGACCTTGTTGGTCAGGAGCGCCCAGATGTCGGTGAGCTCCGCACGGCCCTTGGTCTCGTTGATGCGGAAGCCGACCGGGTTCTGCATGAACGCGTTCGCCGCGATGATGAAGTAGGCCGAGAGCGTGGTGCCCAGCGTGGTCAGCCAGATGGTGGCCAGGTGCAGCTTCTCGGGGAGCTTGTCCCAGCCGAAGATCCAGAGGCCGATGAAGGTGGCCTCGAGGAAGAAGGCGAGCAGGCCCTCGAACGCGAGGGGCGCCCCGAAGACGTCGCCGACGAAGCGGGAGTAGTCGCTCCAGTTCATCCCGAACTGGAACTCCTGGACGATCCCCGTCACGACGCCCATCGCGAAGTTGATCAGGAAGAGCTTCCCGAAGAACTTCGTCAGCTGCAGGTAGTGCACCTTCCCGGTGCGCACCCAGCAGGTCTGGAAGATCGCGACGGTGAGCGCCATGCCGATCGTGAGCGGCACGAACAGGAAGTGGTAGATCGTCGTCAGACCGAACTGCCATCTCGACAGCAGGAGCGGATCCAGGAGTTCGTTCACAGCTCCGAGAGTAGGTCGGCGGGAGAGGTCCGACGGCCTCCGATCCCAGTACTGGGGCGGATGTGCGGCCTTCCACGAGCTCCTGGCGACCCCCTTTCCGGGGTGGCCCCGGGAGCCCCGCCGAGCACTCCCACCGACCGGTCGCTCGACGTCGAGACGGACCCTCTCGACGTCGAGGGAGTCTTCCGTGCGGCGACTGCCGAGCAGGGCTCGCCTCCGTCGGACGTGCTGCCGCCGATTTCTCGACGCCGAGCGATCGGGCGGTCGGCGACCCGCTGAGGGATCGTCTCACGCACCTTCAGTGGATTCTCAGGCGCACATCCGCGAGATCGGCGGTGGGAATCCGTTCAGGGCGCGCCGTCGGCGACGGACACACCCGCAGCAGGCGCTCGAGGAGGCCCGTGTGGAGGCGCCGCCGGTGGGCGACCCGCGGTCAGCCCGCGTCGATGCGCGAGCGGGAGCCGGAGAACCAGGCGGGCGCCTGGAAGCCGTACTTCAGGACGGGCAGATCGCGCGTGAGGCGCCAGTAGCCCAGCGCCGCCGCGACGCCGGACCCGCAGACCAGGAGCGGCACGACCGGCCCGATGACGTCGAGCCAGCGCTGTCCCTGGAAGAGCAGCAGGGCGCTCGTGGCGAGCGAGACGAAGAGGACGTGCACCACGTACACCGGGAGCGTGTTGCGACCGATGAAGGTGATCCAGCCCGCGCCGCGCCGGTTCGAGAGGAAGCGGGCGACCACGAGCCCGGCGAGGACCGCCAGCACGCTCACCACGACCAGCCCGATCGTCAGCAGCGGGAAGCGGACGCGGGCGGCGAGGATCACGCCGGCGAGCACGAGGAAGAGCACGCCGAAGCCGAGTCCGCTGACGATCCCGCGGCGCTCCACGAACGCGATCACCGCGTTCCGCAGGTACAGGCCGAGCAGGAAGAACATCAGGTAGCGGGCCATGCCGTCCCAGGCGATGTTCCCGGTGCCCTCGGAGGTGCTGGAGCGGACGGCGTACCAGACCACGGCGATCGCAGTCGCGATGCCGATCTGCACTCGCCAGTCGATCCGGCCCTGCGCGAGCTTGGCGGCCACGAAGAAGATCGTGAGGGCGTAGAGGAACCAGAGCCCGTTGTGCGGCATCACCGGCTGGAGGAGCAGCGCCAGCGGGTCGGACTCGTCGGTACCGCCCGGGTTGGGCACCACCAGGAAGAAGAGGAACCGCACCACAGACCAGAGCAGGAAGGCCCAGACCAGCAGGCTCAGCCGCGAGCGCCAGAGCTCCGACCACGACCGGGTGAGCACCGAACCGGCGAACAGCCCCGAGGCGAGGAAGAACAGTGGCATCCGGAAGGTGATGAGGAGCAGGTTGATGTCGTTCCACGAGTCGGGGGCGATCCCGGCGGTCGTGGTCCACTGCACGGAGTGGGCCAGGGCGACCAGGATGATCGCGATGCCCTTCGCCGTGTCCACCCAGGTGATGCGTGCGCGTGCCATGAGTCCTCGTCGTGATCGTCCATCGGAAGTCGGCCGGCGGCGACGATGACGATGGCGATGTGCAAGTGTGGCACGGCTGTGCATCCTCTGTGACGTTCTGGACGGATCCGATCTCGGCGATCCGGTGACGCGGAGACGGCCATCGGGTGCTCCGATCCTCGGCCGGCCTCCTCGTGCACGACGCGCGCCCGCCGATGCCCGAAGATCGAGCCATGACTCGAGCGACGACCTCCGGCTCCGCGCCCGGCCCCCGCCGCATCCGCCTCCGCCTCCTGGTCGCGCTGCTGGTGCTCGCGCTGATCCTCGCCGGCGCAGGCATCGCCCTCTCGCTCGCCTCCTGGGGCGGGGGCGCGGGCGCCCCGGCCGCGGGCTCCCCCGAGCCCGGACCGACCTCCTCCGTCGACATGGCCGAGCGCGTCGCCGGTCTCGAGAAGCGCTTCGCCGCCGGGTTCCCGCAGCACAGCATCGTCCTCACAGGCAGCTCCACGATCGGCCGCTGGACGACCTCCAAGGAGGACCTGCGCCCGCTCGAGACCTACAACATCGGGATCGGCGGCACAACGGTCGCCGACCACCTCGCGTGGCTGGACCGCATGGTCGCCCCCTTCGATCCCCGCGCCGTGATCGTGTACGTGGGAGCGAACGACATCAGTGGCGAGGAGGGCTCGCGGACCGGCGCGCAGACCGCCGACTCGGTCGTCGAGTACCTCCAGCGCGTCGAGGAGGTCGCCCCCGACGCCGAGCTGTTCTACGTCGAGATCGCGGAGACGCCCGCCCGCGCCTCCGTCGGCGCCGAGGTCCGCGCCGCGAACACCGCGGTCAGCGCCTACGCCGAGACGGACGACCGCGTCACCTTCGTCCCCACCGCCGACGCGCTCGTCACCTCCGACGGCGCGGTCGACCCCTCCCTCTTCGTCGACGACGGCCTGCACTTCGACGAGGCCGGCTACGCCCGGTTCTCAGAGGCGGTCCGCGCGGTGGTCCTGCCCGCTCTGGAGTGAGCAGGCGGACCGCCGCACTGCGGCCCGCTCCGGAGTGAGCAGGCGGACCGCCGCACTGCGGCCCGCTCCGCGTGAGCGGTCCGGGGACACCGCGCCCGGAGCCCCCAGTGTTGACCCTGAAGGGGGACACGGCCGCTCCCTCGCGCGCGCCTATCCTGGCCCCGCGTCATCGCCGACAGCGCCCTCTGCACCGCCGCAGACCGCCGCTCGCTCAGCAGCGCCGACCGTCTCGGAGTCACCGATGCCCCGCTCGAGGATCCGCCCCCGTGGTCTCGCCCTGCTCGCCGTCCTGGCGGTCACGGCCGCCGCGCTCGTCGCCGGGCCCGCGGCTCCGGCGTCCGCCGCTCCCGTCGTCCCCGCCGGCTTCACCGACTCGCGGGTGGCGGCCGTCCCCGCACCGACAGCCCTCGCCTTCACGACCGACGGGCGCACCCTCGTCTCCTCGCAGACCGGCGCGATCCGGGTGATCCGCGGAGGCAGCCTGGTCGCCACCCCGGCCCTCGACCTGCGCTCGAAGATCTGCGCCAACGGCGAGCGCGGTGTGCTCGGCCTCGCGGTCGACCCGGCGCCGGGATCCCGGACCGTCGTCGTCTACTACACCGCGAAGGGCTCCGACTCCTCGTGCCCGACCAACGCCGGCGGCACGGTGAATCCCGCGGGAGCTCCGCGCAATCGCGTCTCCTCGTTCCAGCTCGGCACCGACGACCGCATCGACCCGGCCTCCGAGCGCGTCCTCCTCGACGGCATCTACTCCCCCGCGAGCAACCACAACGGCGGCGACCTCGCCATCGGTAAGGACGGGCTGCTCTACGTCAGCGTCGGCGACGGCGGCTGCGACTACCGCGGCGGAGTCGGCTCGCCGGGCGGCAGCGGCTGCGGCGGCCGGAACGACGCCGCCCGCGACCCGAACATCCTGAACGGCAAGATCCTCCGGGTCACCCTCACCGGCGGCGTCCCGGCCGGCAACCCGTACCTGGGCACCGGGACCGCCTCCTGCCGACTCGCCCCGGCCGCCGCGGGCGTGCGCTGCCGCGAGACGTTCGCGAGCGGCCTGCGCAATCCGTTCCGGATGGCGTTCGACCCGAACGCGACCGGCACCGTCTTCCGCATCAACGACGTGGGCCAGGACGCCTGGGAGGAGATCGACCAGGGCGTCGCCGGCGCCGACTACGGCTGGAACACCCGCGAGGGCCACTGCGCGAAGACCGGCTCGTCCTCGAACTGCGGAACAGCGGCGCCCGCCGGGCTCACCGACCCCGTCTTCGACTACCCGCACAGCAGCGGCTGCGCCTCGATCACGGGCGGCGCCTACGTCCCCCGCGGCGTCTGGCCGGCCGCCTACGACGGCGCGTACCTCTTCGGCGACTACGTGTGCGGGAAGATCCGGACCCTCGGCCGCACCGGCGCGGCCGGCGACCTGGTGACCGGCCTCGGCGGCAGCAGCGCCGTCGCCATGGCCTTCGGCCCCTCGCGCGGGACCCAGGACCTCTTCTACACGAGCTACGCGAACGGCGGCGAGGTCCGGCGCCTCGCCTACACCGCCGCGGCGAACCGCGCCCCGACCGCGGCCCTCTCCGCCGCCCCCTCCTCCGGTGCGGCTCCTCTCGCCGCGCGGCTGAACGGCTCCGGCAGCAGCGACCCGGAGGGCGGGGCCCTGACCTACCTGTGGTCGTTCGGCGACGGCACCCCCGACCGCATCACGACCGGCCCGACCTTCACCCACAGCTACGCCGCCGGCAGCTGGACCGCGTCCCTCCGCGTCCGCGATCCGAAGGGAGTCGTCTCCGCACCTGCGACGACGAGGATCACCTCGGGAGACAGCGCGCCGACCGTGAGCATCACCGCACCCGCCGACGGAGGGGTGTTCGTCACGGGCCGGAGCTACGGCCTCCGCGCCACGGCGACCGACGCCGAGGACGGGGCCCTGCCCGCCTCGGCGCTCACGTGGACCGTCCAGCGCCGCCACGCGCAGCACACGCACCCCTTCCTCGGCCCGCTGACGGGGAACGACCTCTCCTTCGTCGCCCCCGGCCCGGAGGACCTCGCCGCCGCCGCGGACAGCGACCTCCTGATCAGCGTCACGGCGACGGACTCGAGCGGAGTGTCGACCACGGCGACGCGGACGTTCTCGCCGCAGAAGGTCTCCGTCACCCTGGCCACCGCTCCCGTCGGCCGGACGGTCGTCGTCAACGGCACCGAGGTCGCCGGAGGCACGACGGTCGTCTCGTGGGCGGGCTCGGCACTCCAGCTGGAGGTCCCGGACCAGACCGACGCCTCGGGCACGGCCTACCGGTTCTCCTCCTGGTCCGACGGCGGCGCCGCCTCGCACAGCGTCGTCACTCCCGGGAGCAGCACCACGCTGACGGCGACCCTCGCCGCCACCGGGCTCCCCGGCGCTCCGACCGCGGTCACCGCCACGGCGGGCTCGGACGGCACGGCGACGCTCGCGTGGTCGCCCCCCGCGGGCACCGGGGGCTCGGCGGTCACCGGCTACCGGGTGTCGCGCGACGGGTCCGACACGAGCGGAGCCGGAGCCTGGAGCGCCGTGGTCGCCGCGACCCAGCGGTCGCAGACCTTCACGAAGCTGGTCCCGGGCAGCAGCTACACCCTCTCCGTGCAGGCGGTCACGGCGAACGGCACCGGCCCCGCCGCCTCCGCACGGGTCGCCGTCCCCTGAGCGCTCCACGCCCACCGGCCTCCCGGGCGCAGCCCTGCCGCCGCCCAGCCGTGCGCCCCTACGATCGAGCCATGCCGAGCATCCGGAGCCGCTGTCGGCCCCAGCCCCCGATCGAGTCCGCGGCGGGCGGGGGCGCCCCGTGAACGACACCCTCACCGGGATCCTGGACTTCGTGGTCGGCGTCCCCCCGGTCTGGCGGACGCTCCTCGCCGGGCTCGCGATCTTCTTCGAGACCACGATCCTGGCGGGCCTCGTCGTCCCCGGCGACACGATCGTGATCGTCAGCGCGACCGGCGTCACCAGCCCGCTGCAGTTCGTGGCGCTGGCCGTCACCGTCGTCATCGGCGCGCTCTGCGGCGAGTCCGTCGGCTTCTGGCTCGGCCGCTGGTTCGGGCCGCGGATCCGCGCATCGCGTCTGGGACGCCGACTCGGCGAGAAGAACTGGCTGAAGGCCGAGCGCTACCTCGCACGGCGCGGCGGGTTCGCCGTGTTCCTCTCGCGCTTCCTGCCGGTGCTGCACTCGCTGATCCCGCTGACGGTGGGGATGAGCGGGATGCGCTACCGGACCTTCATGGCCTGGACGATCCCGGCGTGCGTGCTCTGGTCGTCCGCCTACGTCGGCGTCGGCGCCGCGGCGGCCGGCAGCTACCGGGAGCTCTCGGAGAGCCTGCACGGCGCCGGCTACGTCTTCGTGGGGGTCATCGTCGTCTTCGCCCTGCTCGTGCTCCTCGGGAAGAAGCTCCTGAACAGAGCGGAGGCGCGCCACCTCGACGAGTGACGCGCCTCCGGGCGTGGATCCGGGGAGGATCAGTCGACGAGACCCGCCGACTTCAGCCACTCGCCCGCGATCGCGGACGCGGACTTCTGCTCGTTGACGCTCTCGGAGTTGAGGGCGACCAGGTCGTCCGCGGTGAGCTTCGCGCTGACCGCGTTCAGCACCTCGGCCGCGTCGTCCGTGATCTTGCTGGAGACGATCGGCACGACGTTGTCGGCGACGAACAGTCCGTCCGGGTCCTCGAGAGCGACGAGGTCGTTCTTCTGGATGTTCGGGTCGGCCGTGTAGACGTTCGCCAGCTGGATCTGGTCGCTGGTGAGCGCGTCGACGGTGGTCGATCCGCCGCTGTCCTCGATCGCCTGGAAGGTGGTCGTGATGCCGTACTTCGACTGCAGGGTGTCGGGCCCGTAGGGACGCGTCTGCAGCTCGGAGTTGCCGCCGACCACGATCGGGTCGGTGACGTTCTTGAGCGACGCGATGTCGGTCAGGTCCCACTTGTCGGCGAAGGCCTGGGTGACGGTGTAGGAGTTCTGATCGCTGGCCTCGGCGGCGTCGAGGGCGCGGAGGCCGTCGGGCAGCGCGTCGCCGAGCGCGGAGTACACGTCGTCGGCAGTGGTGGCCGTCGCGTCCGGCTCGAGCGCCTGCAGGAGGCTGCCGTCGTACTCCGGGAAGACGTCGATGGATCCGCTCTCGATCTCGGGCAGGTAGATCTCGCGCTGGCCGATGCGCAGCTGGCGGTCGACGGTGAAGCCGTCGTTCTCCAGAGCCTGCGCGTAGATCTCGGCGAGGATCTCGTTCGAGTAGTAGTCCTGCGAGCCGACCACGATGGTCTCGCTGCCCGCAGTCGCACCCGATCCCTCATCGAGCGGATCGCTCGAGGAACACCCTGCCAGTGCCACGACGGCACCGACCGCGAGTGCGCTCAGCGCGACACGGCCCTTCGTGAAATGTGCTGTGAACATTGCTATTTCCCTTCTTCGATGGGGATTCCCACCACCGCGCGTCGTCGGGGCGACGACGTGCGGGAACCTGTGCGGCCGGCGGTGCCGGCCAGGCCGAGCACGACTCCGCGCGGCACGGCGAGCCGCTGGAGGAGGGCGAAGAGGACCTCGCTGAGGAGCGTCAGCACGATCACCAGGATCGAGCCGGCGAGCATCTGCGGGTAGTCCCCCGACTTCACTCCGCGGAAGATGTACTGGCCGAGTCCGCCCGCGCCGATGTAGTCGGCGAGCGTGGCGGTCGCGATGATCTGCAGCGCGGCCGAGCGCAGTCCGCCGATCAGCAGCGGCAGCCCCAGCGGGATCTCGACCTTCGTCAGGATCTGCCACTCGGTCATGCCCATCGAGCGCGCCGCGTCGACCGTGCGGCGGTCGACCGCCTCCAGTCCGGAGTACGCGCCGGCGAGCACCGACGGGATCGCGAGCACGACGAGGGCGATCACCGGAGCGCCGAGTCCGAGCCCGAGGCTCATCGCCGCGAGGACGAGCACGCCCAGCGTCGGCAGGGCTCGCAGACCACCGGCGACGGGCACCGCGATGCCCTTGCCGCGCCCGGTGTGCCCGATCAGGTACCCGATCGGGATCGCGATCGCGGCGGCGATGACGAGCACCAGCAGGCTGATGCCGACGTGCTGGGCGACGCGGGTCGGGATCGCGTAGACCCCGGTCCAGTGCGCGGGATCGGCGATCCAGGCGAAGGCTTCGGCGATGAGGTTCACGACGTCACCGCCCTCTCGACCGCGAGCGGCCTGCGCGAGCGGCGCGTGCGGTCCAGGGCCGTCCAGGGCATGAGGAGACGGCCGATCAGCACCAGCAGCCCGTCGAGCACCAGCGCGAGGACGATCGTGAGGACGATGCCCGTGACGATCTCACCGGTGATGCCGCGCTGGAAGCCGTCGGTGAAGAGCAGGCCGAGGCTCTGGATCCCGAGCACCGCGCCGACCGTCACCAGGCTGACCGTGCTGACCGTGACCACCCGCAGGCCCGAGAGCAGGACCGGACCCGCCAGCGGGAACTCGACCCGCCAGAAGCGCGCCCAGCCCGAGTAGCCCATCGCGGTCGCCGACTGACGGACGTCGTCCGACACCGCGCCCAGTGCGTCCGAGGTGGTGCGGACCATCAGCGCGACTCCGTAGAGGGTGAGGCCCGTGATCACGTTGGCGGTCGAGCGGAGCGGGATGCCCAGCAGGACCGGCAGCAGGATGAACATGGCCAGCGACGGGATGGCGTAGAGCACGCCGAGCCCCGTCAGCAAGGTTCCGCGGCTCCAGCGGTAGCGGTTCGCGAACCAGCCGAACGGCAGCGAGACGAGGAAGCTGAGCAGGATCGGCGGAACCGACAGGGCCAGGTGCGCCAGCAGGTTCGCGACGATCGCGTCCGTGTTGTTGACGACCCAGTTCACGCGGCGGGGCCGTCCTGCGAGCGCAGCACGCCGGTCGGGCGCCCGTCGCCGTCGACCACGATGCGGGCGCCGTCGCGCTCCTCGATCCGGAGCGAGCGCTTGCCGCGGTCGGCGCCGACGAAGCCGGCGACGAACTCGCTCGCGGGGTTCGCCAGGATCTCGGCGGGCGAGCCCTTCTGCGCGATCCGGCCGCCCTTCTCGAGGATGACGACCTGGTCGCCGAGCAGGAACGCCTCGTCGATGTCGTGGGTGACGAAGACCACGGTCTTGTCGAGCTCGTCCTGGAGCCGCAGGGTCTCGCGCTGCAGGTCGGCGCGCACGAGCGGGTCGACCGCTCCGAACGGCTCGTCCATCAGCAGGATGTTCGGGTCCACCGCGAGGCCGCGCGCCACGCCGACGCGCTGCTGCTGGCCGCCGGAGAGCTGGCTGGGGTACCGGGCGGCGAGCCCGCGGTCCAGTCCGACCGTGTCCATCAGCTCGAGCGCGCGGGAGTGCGCCTGCTTCTTGGCGACCCCGTTCAGCCGCGGCACGGTCGCGATGTTGTCGATGACCTTGCGGTGCGGCAGGAGTCCGGAGTTCTGCATCACGTAGCCGATTCGGCGGCGGAGGGCGACGGCGGGCAGAGAGGAGATGTCCTCGCCGTCGATCTCGATGGTGCCGGACGTCGGCTCGATCATCCGGTTGATCATGCGGAGGATCGTGGTCTTCCCGCAGCCGGAGGAGCCGACGAAGACGGTCGTCTGCCGGGAGGGCAGCACGAGCGAGAAGTCGTCGACCGCCCGGGTGCCGTCCGGGTACTGCTTGCTGACGTTGCGGAACTCGATCACGAGGCCGCCCGCCGTCCGGCGGTGTGCACGCCGATCTGTCCCTGGTCCACGACTGTGCCCGCTCTCGCTCCGCGCGTCCGGCCGCTGCGCGGCCCGCGGCCCCGAACGGGGCCAGGCGGCAAGGAAAACACCAATAGCAGCCGCCTGCCAACCCGGACCGCGAAGTGTTGCGGGATGTTCCGGGAGCGACTAGGGCCTTGACAGCCCGGGTGGGTCAGGACTCCTCGACGGCTCCGTAGTGCGAGGTCATGTAGTGGCGCAGCAGCGAACGGCTCTCGTCGATGAAGCGCTGGTCGCCGTGGGGGTCGATGAGGAACGCGCGCGTGAGCAGCGCGTCCGCGACCTCGATGGTCACCTCGAGGCGGAAGGACAGCTGCGCGCCGCCCGGGAGGCCGTACTCGGACGCGAGGATCTCGGCGAAGCGGCGCGCGAAGAACCCGGCCTCGAACGCCTCGCCCGCGACCTCGGGCGCGTGGATCGTGTCGACGAAGCGGATGGAGCGGAAGCCCGGCTCGTTGCGGTGCATCTCGCAGAAGGCGTCGATCGCGCAGTCGACCGCGCCCCACCAGTTGCCCGGGTGGGTGTCGCGGATCTCGGTGATGACGCGTCGGCGGAAGCGCTCGAGGGCCCGCTCGCGCAGCGCCTGGAGGACAGCGATGCGGTCGGGGAAGTAGCGGTAGACCGTGCCGATCGCCGCTCCCGCGCGCTCGGCCACCATCGCCGTGGTCAGGCGGTCGAAGCCGACCTCGTCGACGACGGCGGCCGCCGCGTCGAGCAGCGAGGCGAGACGGGCGGCGCTGCGCACCTGCACCGGCTCGTTGCGGACCTGGGACGATTCACCGAACGGTCGGTCGACGAGGTTTCCAAGAGGCACGGCGGGCTCCTTCGGTCGTGGTTCCTACAATCGTACGCACGCCGACCGCCGGTCGGGGTCGTTTCATCGAAAGTCCCTCGTGTTTCGCGCCCCCGGACGGGCGACGGCTCCGCGGGTCCGATCCACCCGGGAGAAACCATGTGCGGACGCTTCGTCCTCTCGCAGACCACCGCCGACCTGGTGGCGCTCTTCGACATCGACGAGCCGGGCGCCGACCTGCCGGAGCCGTCCTGGAACATCGCGCCGACCCAGCGGATCGCCGTCGTCGCGGAGTCGATGAAGGGGGTCGAGGAGGGCAGCCCGCCGCGACGCCGGCTCGCCGGGGCCCGCTGGGGCCTGGTGCCCCGCTCCGCCGCCGACCCGTCCGCCGGGCCGCCGCTGTTCAACGCCCGGATCGAGTCCGTCGCCGAGAAGCCGTCGTTCCGCGAGTCCTACGCCTCCCGGCGCGCGATCGTGCCCGCCTCGGGCTGGTACGAGTGGCGGGTCGGCGCGGACGGGGCGAAGGCCCCCGTCTACGTCTCGCCGGGCGAGGGCTCCCTCCTCCTCTTCGCCGGTCTCTACGAGTGGTGGCGCTCGGCTCAGCCGGGCGCTCCCTGGCTGCTCTCGGCGACGATCCTCACCCGCCCCTCCGCCGGGCCGCTCGCCGAGGTGCACGAGCGGATGCCGGTGCTGCTGCAGCCGGAGCTGATCGAGGACTGGCTGGACCCGGCCTCCCCCGGGGACGGCGAGCTGCTGCGCGCGGCCGCCGAGGGCGCGGCCGAGCTGGCCGAGGAGCTCGAGGTGCACGGCGTCGGGGCGGCCGTGGGCTCCGTCTCGGTGAACGGCCCCGAGCTGATCGAGCCCGCCGACGCCTGACGATCGCGTGAGAGCGCGATCCGCGGTCCGGCATCCGGTCTGACAGACTGGGCGGATGCCGCTGACGCCCGAGAGCAAGCCCCTGAGCGCAGGCAAGGCCGAGGTCATGCACCGCGCCGCCCGCCTCGAGGATCGACTCCACTCCTTCCGGATGAGGCGCGTCAAGCGCAAGGGCTACGTCCCGCGGGTCATCCCCTACACCGGCTACGGCTCGACCACGCAGCTGCGCGTCCTGGCCCGCGTCCTCTACACGCGGCCGACCCCTCCCGGGGTCGAGGAGGTCCGCCCCGTCGAGGGCGTGCGCGGCTGGCGGAGCTTCACCAGCGTCTTCGTGAGCGGGGCCGTCGTGACCGTCGAGGCCGACGGGCAGACCCATCGGGTGACGGCCGACCGCGGCGGGGTCGTCGACGCGGACCTCCCGATCACGCTCGAGCCCGGCTGGCACACCATCACCTTCTCGACCGCGGGCTCGAAGCCCGTCGAGGCGCCCGTCCTCATCGTGCGTCCGGAGTCGCGGCTCGGAGTCGTCTCGGACGTCGACGACACGGTGATGGTCACCGCGCTCCCCCGCCCCTTCGTCGCCGCCTGGAACACCTTCGTGCTCGACGAGCACGCCCGGATGCCCACGCCCGGCATGGCGGTCTTCCTCGACCGCTTCGCCCGGCAGTACGAGGGCTCCCCCGTCATCTACCTCTCCACGGGCGCGTGGAACGTCGCCCCGGCGCTCACCCGCTTCCTCTCGCGGCACCTGTACCCGGCCGGAGCGCTGCTCCTGACCGACTGGGGCCCCACGCACGACCGCTGGTTCCGCAGCGGCAAGCAGCACAAGGAGATGAACCTCCGCCGACTCGCGGCCGAGTTCCCGGACGTGCGCTGGCTGCTGGTCGGCGACGACGGGCAGCACGACGAGGAGATCTACTCCGACTTCGCGGACGAGCACCCCGACAAGGTCGCGGCGATCGCGATCCGCCAGCTCTCCACCGGCGAGGCGGTGCTCGCGGGCGGCCGCTCCAAGGCCGAGGACCGCTCGCTGACCAGCGGCACGACCTGGGTCTTCGCGCCCGACGGCGCGGGCATCTCCGAGCAGCTGACGGAGCTCGGCATCCTCTGATCCCGCACCGGCTCCGGGAACGACGGAGCCGTCCACTCCCCGGAGGGAGGGACGGCTCCGGTCGATCGGCTCGGACTACGCCTGGTGGGCGGCCTGCAGGTCGAGGGTGATGGTGACCTTCTCGCCGATGAGCACGCCACCGGTCTCGAGGGCCGCGTTGTAGGTCAGACCGAAGTCGGTGCGGTCGATGGTGGCCTTGGCGGTGAGGCCGGCCTTGTAGTTGCCGTACGGGTCGGTGCCGAAGCCGCCGAACTCCACCTCGAAGGTGACGGGCTTGGTGGTGCCCTTGATGGTGAGCTCGCCGTCGACGAGGAAGTCGTCGCCGTTCGGGCGGACGGCGGTGGAGACGAAGTGGATCTCCGGGTACTGCTCGGCCTCGAAGAAGTCGCCGGTGCGGAGGTGGCCGTCGCGGTTGGGCTCGTTGGTGTTGACGGAGGCGACCTCGGCGGTGGCCTCGACCTTGGAGTCGAGCGGGTTCTCGCCGGTGGTGAACGTGGCGGTGAAGCGCTCGAACTTGCCCTTGACCTTGCTGATCATCAGGTGGCGGACGCTGAACGCGACCTCGCTGTGGGTGGGGTCGATGACCCAGGTGCCGGCCTTGTAGCCGGGGATGGTGACGGTGTCGGTCATGGTTTCTCCTCGAGTGTGACGGTCGTCGCGGGGAGAGCGTCCCCGTCCGATGTATGCAAGCGCATCGACGTCGATCAGTATTCCATGTAGCGACAACTATTTCATCCACGTTCCGTCGAAGGATCGGCGGACGCTGCGTGAACACGGGGCGCCGCACCCCCGGGCGGGGGCCGATCCCGCTCCCCCGAGCGCCCGTCAGCGGTCGGCGGGAGCGGGGTTGCGGATGCCGAGGAGGGAGACGACGCCGCCGGCGACCAGGAGGACGGAGGTCGCCACGGCGGCGCGGGAGAAGCCCTCGACGTCGAGCGAGTCGCCGACCACGAGCGAGGTGGCGGCGATGGCGACCAGCCCGGCGATGCGCGAGACCGCGTTGTTCACAGCGGAGCCGACTCCGCTGTGCCCGTCCTCGACCGCGCCGAGGATCGTCGAGGTCAGCGGGGCGACCGTCACCGCGAGGCCGAAGCCGAACAGGAGGATCCCCGGCAGCAGCTGCGTGGCGTAGTCCGCGCCCTCGTCGACGAAGGAGAGCAGGAGGAACCCGGCCGCGGCGATCAGCGGTCCGACGCCCATGAAGAGCCTGGGGCCGAACCGCGCCGACAGCGACCCGGAGACCTGCGAGAGCAGGAGCAGCAGGATCGTCGGCGGGAGCGTCGCGAGCCCGGCCAGGGTCGCCGAGAAGCCGAGGGTCTGCTGCAGGAACAGGCCCAGCGCGAAGAAGCCGAAGGAGAGCGCTCCGTAGACGAACGCCGTCGAGACGTTGCCGACGGTGAAGTTCCGCGAGGCGAAGAGCGAGAGCGGGAGCATCGGGTGCGCCGCGCGCCGCTCCCACACGACGAACGCGACGAGCGCGGCGACTCCCCCGATCAGGGCGGTCAGCACGAGCGGATCCCGGATCCCGAGCCGCTCCTGCTCGATCAGCGCGAACACCGGCCCTCCCAGGCCGATCACCCCGAGCACCGCGCCGACGCCGTCGATCGGCACCCGGGTCCCCGAGTCGACCGCGCCGAGCCTGCGCAGCAGCACGAGCGTCACCGCGATCGGCAGCAGGTTGAGCGCGAAGACGTACCGCCACGATCCCGCGTCCACCAGCAGGCCGCCGAGCACGGGCCCGGCGATCGTCGCCGTGCCGGTCCAGGCCGTCCACGCGCCGATGGTCCGGGCCTGCGCGGCGCCGTGGACGGTCGCGATGATGAGGGCGAGCGAGCTGGGCACGAGGATCGCCCCGGCGGCGCCCTGGAGCATCCGCGCCACGATGAGGACCTCGGCGGTGGTGGCCAGCGCGCACAGCAGCGAGGTGACGCCGAAGCCGATCAGGCCGATGGTCATGCTGCGGGCTCGGCCGATGCGGTCGGCGAGCGAGCCGGCGACCAGGATCAGCGCGCCGAGCGTGATCAGGTACCCGTCGACCACCCACTGCTGCACCGCGAGCCCGCCGCCGAGCTCGCGGGTGATCGCGGGCAGGGCGACATTGACGACGGTGCCGTCGAGGAAGGCGACGAAGGAGGCGAGGACGGCCACCACGAGCACCGCGCGGCGGCGCGTCTCAGCGGGGTCGGCGGAGGTGGTCATGCTCGGGCTCTGCTCACTCGATCACCGTACCGGCGGCCGCCGCTCCCGGGACCGGGAGGGCGGGCATCCGGGCCCCCGAGCGCGGCCGCACGACGGATCCAGACTCGTCGCCTACTCTCGTAGCCATGTCTGCGCAAGGAACCGCCCGCGGCGGCGTGCTCGCCCGGGTCCTCGGGATCGTCGGAGCCAGCCTCGCCGGGGGCCTGCTGATCACGGTCGGGGTCACCCCCGCCCTCGCCGTCACCGGGCTCGCCGAGAACAACCCGATCGGGCTGTTCGAGACGGTGCCCGAGTACCTCGAGCTCGGCCAGCTGGCCCAGAAGACCGAGATCTACGCGAAGCGCACCGACGGCTCGGACGAGCTGCTCGCCTCCTTCTACGCGCAGAACCGCGAGGAGGTGGCCTTCGACCAGGTCAGCCAGTCCGTGAAGGACGCGGCGGTCTCGACCGAGGACCCGCGCTTCTACGACCACGGCGGCGTCGACCTGCAGGGCACGATCCGCGCGGTGCTCAGCAACATCGTCGGCGGGGACCTCCAGGGCGGCTCCTCCATCACCCAGCAGTACGTCAAGAACGTCCTCGTGCAGAAGGCGGAGTCGCTGAGCGCGACCGACGAAGCCGCCTCGGAGGCCGCCTACGAGGAGGCGACCGCGACCACCCCGAGCCGCAAGCTCAAGGAGATGAAGCTCGCCGTCGACCTCGAGAAGAAGTACAGCAAGGACGACATCCTCCTCGGCTACCTCAACATCGCCGGCTTCGGCGGGCAGGTCTACGGGATCCAGGCGGCGGCCGAGTACTACTTCTCGACCACCGCGGCCGACCTGAGCCTGGCTCAGGCCGCGAGCCTGATCGCCACGGTCAACAACCCCAACGGCCTCAGGATCGATCAGCCCGAGAACATCCCGGACAACACGGTCCGCCGCGACTACGTCCTCGGCCAGATGCTGAAGGAGGGGAAGATCTCGCAGGCCGACCACGACGCCGCCGTCGCCGAGGAGGTCGTCCCCGCGATCACGCAGACGCCGACCGGCTGCCAGACGGCCGGCAACGCGGCCTTCTTCTGCGACTACATCACCCGCGTCGTCCAGAACGACCCGGCCTTCGGCGACGACGTGGACACCCGTCTCGCGAACTTCCAGCGCGGCGGCTACAAGATCTACACGACGCTCGACCGCGACCTGCAGGACACCGCGGCCAACGCGACGAACAACGCCGTCCCCAAGGTCCCCACCCTCGACACCAACATCGGCAGCGCGACCGTCTCGATGGAGGTCGGCACCGGCCGGATCCTGGCGATGGTGCAGAACAAGGACTACGACGCGGCCGGTGCCGTGAACGGCGCCAACTTCTCCGCCGTCAACTTCAACACCGACACGGCCTACGGCGGCTCCGCCGGGTTCCAGGTCGGATCGACGTACAAGGTGTTCACGCTTGCGCAGTGGCTGGCGAGCGGACGCACCCTGAACGAGACGATCAACGGCCGCGAGCGCACCTTCTCGGGCTTCCCCGCCAGCTGCGCGCCGGGCGGAGAGCTCGACACCTCGTACGAGGTCAACAACGACGACGGCGAGAACGGCAGCTACAGCGTGCTGACCGGCACGATGCAGTCGATCAACACCGTCTACGTCTCGATGGCGCAGCAGCTCGACCTCTGCGCCATCCGCGACCGCGCGGTCGGCTTCGGCGTGAAGGCGGCCGACGGCGGCGAGGTCGACTACAAGCCGTCCGCCGTCCTCGGCTCGGACACGCTCATCTCCCCGCTCTCGATGGTCACCGCCTTCGCCGGCTTCGCCAACAACGGCACCGCTTGCTCCGCGATCGCCATCGACTCGATCACCGACGCGACCGGTGCCGCCGTCCAGCCGCCGACCTCCACCTGCAACCAGGCCCTCAGCCCCGAGCTGACGGCGGTCGCGAACTACGCTCTGCAGCGCGTCGTCACCAGCGGCACGGCCGCTCAGTCCGACCCGGACGACGGCATCGAGCACATCGGCAAGACGGGCACCACCGACAACGCGGAGTCGACCTGGATGGACGGCGCGAGCTCGCGCGTCGCGACCGTGGTCTGGGTGGGCAACATCGACGGCCACACCTCGATGCGCGAGGTCCGCTTCCCGAACTCCGAGCTCGAGAGCCGCCCCTACGCCTCCAACATCCGCCACTACATCTGGAACTCGGTGATGACCCGCGCCGACCAGAAGTACGGCGGAGACGACTTCGAGGAGCCCAGCAGCGCCCTGCTGAACGGCCGCCAGATCGCCGTGCCGACCGTCTCGGGCCGCTCGATCGACGACGCCACGGAGGCGCTGGAGGACCTCGGCTTCGACGTCGAGGAGGGGGCGACCATCGACTCGTCGCTCCCCGCCGGCGTGGTGGCGGGCACCGACCCGGCCGCGGGCACGACCGTCGCGCGCTACTCCGACATCGCCCTGCTGATCAGCAACGGCTCGCAGGTCCCGGCCCCCGCCACCGAGGCACCGGCTCCGGCGCCGTCCGGCACGGGAGTGCCGGCGACCGAGGCTCCCCCGGCGACGCCCACCGCGACACCGACAGCGACGCCCACGGCGACTCCGACGGCGGAGGTCGAGGAGTGAGCTTCGACGCGGACTTCCTCGGCGTCCCCGCGGCGGCACCTCGCCTGAGGGTCGAGCGCCCCGTGCGGCTCCTGCCGTACACGCACTTCGAGGTGATGCTGGACCCGGAGCGGCGCCTGGCGGTCTCGACGGCCGTGAACATCGACGGCGCGCGCCTCGTCGAGCTCGGCCGCGGCGACGACTGGCACCTCGACGACCGCATCCCCGCCGACGAGCAGACGGGTCCGGAGGTGTACGCCCGCAACGACCTCGACCGCGGCCACCTCGTCCGCCGCCGCGACCCCGTCTGGGGCGACCGGGTCGAGGCCGCCGCGGCCAACCGCGACAGCTTCTGCTACACGAACGCCGCGCCCCAGGCGAGCGGCTTCAACCAGTCGCAGGAGCTGTGGCTCGGGCTCGAGACGCTGGTGCTCGACTACGCGCAGACCTGGCGCACCCGCCTGAGCGTCTTCACCGGGCCCGTGCTCGCGGACGACGACCCGGTCTACCGCGGCACGGGCATCCCCCGCCGCTTCTGGAAGATCGCGGCGTGGAGCCCGGACGGATCGACGCTCGCGACGAGCGCGTACCTGCTCGATCAGAGCGAGCTCGTGGAGCGGGTGCGCGAGGGCCTGGTGCCGCTCGGCGGCTTCAGGACGTTCCAGCTGCCCGTCGCCGCGATCGGCGAGCTGACCGGTCTCGATGTGGACCTCCTCGCCGAGGCCGACGTGCTCGGCGCGGCAGGACTCCGGCCGGAGCCGTGGCGCGAGCTCGTGGAGCCGTCCGACGTGGCGAGCGGCCTCCTCCCCCGCTGAGACCCCGCCGGGGGCAGGATGGGCGGATGAGCACCCCCGTCCTCGTCGAGATCGCCTCCCGTACCGTCGTCCTCCGCGACCCGGAGGGTCCGCTCGTCCGCGTGGACGAGGCGGGCTACCTCCGCGGCGACGGCGTCTTCGAGACCCTCGCGGTCCTCGACGGACGTCCCCGCGCACTCCCCGAGCACCTCGAGCGGCTGGCCGGGTCGGCCCGGGCCGTCGGGCTGGCGATCCCGGAGGCGTTGCTCTGGTCCCGAGCGGTCGACCTCGCCGTGGCGGAGCACGACCGGGTTGACGACCTGACGATCCGCTTCATCGCCGCGCACGGCTCGGGCGACGCCGCCCGGTGCACCGTCCGCGCGGCTCCGACTCCCGACTCGAGCGCGCTCCGGGAGAAGGGCGCGGCTGTCGTCGTGCTCGACCGCGGCTACGCGAGCGGTCCGCTCGCGCCGTGGCTGCTCCCGGGCGTCAAGACGACCTCGGGCGCCGTCACCCGGGCGGCGCTGCGCGAGGCGGCCTCGCGGGGCGCGGACGACGTTCTCTGGCGCACGAGCGACGGGCTGCTCCTCGAGGGGGCGACGTCCAGCCTGGTGCTCCTCGCCGACGGGGCGCTCACGACCCCGCTCTCGGGCAGCGTGCTCGCCGGCACGACGGTCGAGCGGATCCTCGCGCTGGGCGAGCACCGCGGTCTCGCGTCCTCGCGTCGCGAGCTGCCGGTCTCGGCGCTCACCGGCGCCGATGCGGCCTGGCTGGTGTCGAGCACCCGGCGGGCGATCCCCGTCCGCTCGGTCGACGGGGCACCGCTCGCGATCGACGCCGGCCTGACAGCGGCGTTCGAGGCGGGGCTGCTCGCCGACTGACCGCGGCGGCGGCTCGGACTCCCGGCGCCTCAGGCCGCTGCGGCCAGCGCGTGGGAGGTGTGCGGGCCGACGCCGGCCTCCTCCGCGTCGCCGAGGTCGGCGAGCGTGTCGACGTCCAGCCGCAGCGTCGACGAGCCGGGCAGCACGACGACGGTGCAGCCCGCGTCGCGGTGCCGGGAGAGAGAGCCCGGGCCGAACGCCGGAGCGACGAGGGCTCCGGCCGCCAGCAGGAGCGCGGTGGTGCCGCTCCCCTCGCGGTCCGGGACGACGGCCGGGAGCGACCGCGTCGCGAGCGCCTCGGAGAGGTCCGACGGCAGCAGGGCGGGCAGGTCCCCGGTCAGCACGATCACCGGGGCGCTGGGCCGGCGGTGCAGGGCGGCCTCGGCTCCCGCGGACACCGAGGCGTCGAGGGTCCCCGGGTCGGGCACCACCACCAGCTGGGGGTGCTCCGCCCGGGCGCGGTCGGCCGCACCGGCGTCGGAGGTGACCAGGAGCAGGCTCGCCACAGGCTCCGCGGCGGCCACGGCGGCGAGCGTGTCCAGGAGGAACGCCTCGGCCAGCGCCGCGCGGCCCGGCACGTCGAGGCGCGTCTTCGAGCCGCCGCGCCCCTTGAAGACGACGACCGCACTCCAGCCGGTCACGCGCGCTCCTCGCGCGCGGCGGCTCCGGCCGCGAAGCCCTCGGCGTAGGCCTCGTCGGCGCCGAGGCGGAACATGTCCTCGGGACCCGTGCGGGTCAGCGTGCGGGCGCCGGGGCTCCCGACCCCCGTCACCAGGCGTGCGAGCCCGCGGACGACGGCGACGGGTCGACCGCTCGCCTTGCCCTTCACCAGGTCGCCGAGCGCGGCGATCTCGTCCGCCACGGCCGGCATGGTCACTCCGAGCGTGCGCCCCAGGGCGTCGACACCGCCGCGGAGGTCGTCGATCACGAGGACGCCCGCGGCTCCGATGGCCGCGTCGGTCTGCCCGACCCGCCAGGCGCGGCCGAGGGTGTCGCTGACCAGCACGCCCACCTCCACGCCGAGCCGCTCCCGGAGGCCCGCGCAGAGGGCCCGCGCCGAGGCGTCCGGGTCGACGGGGAGGAGGAGGACCGTCCCCTCCGCGACGTTGCTGGCGTCGACTCCGGCCGCTGCCTGCACGATCCCGAGTCGGTTCTCCACGATGCGGGTGACGCCGGATCCGTGCGCCCGGGTGGCGACGACGCGGACGGTCTCGGCCGTGATCGCGTCCTCGCGGTCGGTCGCGGCGACGACGCGCCCCTCCGCCTTCGAGACGATCTTGCTCGTGACGACGAGGATGTCGCCGTCCGCGGGCCGGTCCTCCTCCTCGGCGGCGGCGACGGCCGCGAGGATCAGCTCGAGCAGGTCGTCGCCGGGAGTCACCTCCGGGATGCCGTCGAGGGCCCAGGCCTGCACGCGCGTCTCGCTCACCGGTCCATTCTCCCGGCTGCCGCGGGCGCACGGGTCCACGGCCCGAGATCGCCCGCGTGGACGATCGGCGGCGCCTCAGCCGGCGGCGAGGTACGCGGCGACCGCGGGCGGCACGTAGGGGGCTACGTCGCCGCCGAGGGAGGAGACCTGCCGCACCAGCGAGCTCGACACGTGGGCGTGCGCGGGATCGGGCAGGAGGAACACCGTCTCGACGTGTGCGAGGTTGCGGTTCACGATCGCCATCGGGGTCTCGTACGCCACGTCGACCTGCGAGCGGATGCCCTTCACCAGGATGCTCGCACCGACGTCGGTGCAGTAGTCGACGAGCAGTCCCATGCTCCACGAGGCGACGACGATCCGCCCCTCGACCCCCGCCTCCGCGATCGACTGCTCGATGAGCGAGACGCGCTGGGCGATCGGCAGCAGCGCCGTCTTGGCGGGGTTGTGCACCACCACCACGTGCAGCTCGTCGACCAGGCGCGCGGCCCGCTCGATCACGTCGAGATGACCGAGGGTCACGGGGTCGAAGGAGCCGGGGACGACGGCGATGCGGGCCATGCCGACAGAGTAGCGGGCGCGCACCGCCTAGCTCTTGGCGAGGAACTCCCGGTCGCGGTCCTGCACGCGGCGCTCGAGCGCGGCACGGAGCCGGTCGTGCGCGGCGAGCGACGGGTCCTCCGCGAGGAGCCGCTCGGCCAGCGCCCGCGCCTCCACGATGACGTCGGCGTCCTGCACCACCCGCAGCAGGCGGAGCGACGATCGCCCGCCGGACTGCGAGTCGCCCAGCACGTCGCCCTCGCGGCGCAGCTCCAGGTCGACCTCGGCGAGCGCGAAGCCGTCGAGCGTCGCGGCGACCGCCTCCACCCGCTCGCGCGCGACCGTCCCCGCCTCCGCCGCCGTCACGAACAGGCACACCCCCGCGACGCCGCCGCGCCCGATGCGCCCGCGGAGCTGGTGCAGCTGCGAGACCCCGAACCGCTCCGCGTCGAGCACGACCATCATCGAGGCGTTCGGCACGTCCACGCCGACCTCGATGACCGTCGTCGACACCAGGACGTCGATCTCCCCCGCGGCGAAGGAGCGCATCACGGCGTCCTTCTCCTCCGTCGTCATCCGCCCGTGCAGCGCGGCCGACCGCCGCTTCCCGAGCAGCGGATGCGCGCGCACGCCCTCCAGCGTCGCCGCGACGGTCGTGAGCGGCGCGGCGGCGTCCTCCTCGGGCGGCTGCGCGCCCTCGGCGGGCTCCCCCGGCTCGATCGCCGGGCAGACGAGGTAGACCTGGTGGCCCGAGCGGATCTCCTCCTCGGCGCGCTCCCACGCCCGCGCGATCCACGCGGGATGGTCGGCGAGCGGCACCACGTGGCTCGTGATGCCGGGGCGCCCCGCGGGGAGCTCGCGGATGGTCGAGGTGTCGAGATCGCCGAAGACCGTCATGGCCACGGTGCGCGGGATGGGCGTGGCCGTCAGCACCAGCACGTGCGGCGGGGTGGCGCCCTTCCGGCGCAGGGCGTCGCGCTGGTCGACGCCGAAGCGGTGCTGCTCGTCGATCACGACGAGGCCCAGGTCGTAGAAGGAGACCGCGTCGCCGAGGAGGGCGTGCGTGCCGACGACGATCTTCGCCGTGCCCGAGACGATCCGGAGGAGGGCCGCGCGTCGCTGCGCCGCCCCCAGTCCGCCGGTGAGGAGGGTCGGCACCAGCTCGGCCGCGAGCTCCGGACCGAGCGTCCTCGCGATCGAGCGGAGGTGCTGCCCCGCGAGCACCTCGGTGGGAGCGAGCAGCGCCGCCTGACCTCCGCTCTCGGCCGTGGCGAGCATCGCCCGGAGCGCGACGAGGGTCTTGCCGGAGCCCACCTCGCCCTGCACCAGCCGCGTCATCGGGCTCTCGGCGGCCAGGTCGACGGCGATCTCGTGCCCCACCGCGGTCTGGTCGCCGGTGAGGGCGAACGGCAGCGCCGCGTCGAAGCGCTCGAGCAGCCCGCCGGGGCCGGGCACGCGGGCGGTGGCAGGGCTGCTCCGCGCCGACGCCCGGCGCTCGAGCAGCGCGAGCTGCAGGAGGAACGCCTCGTGGAAGCGCAGCGTCTCGCGCGCCTGCGACTCCTCGCCCTCCCGCTGCGGGCGGTGGATCAGCTCCAGCGCCTCGCCGAGGCCCAGCAGCGAGCGCCCGGCGCGCACCTGCTCGGGCATCGGGTCCGGCACGTCGCGCAGGCCGTCCAGCAGCACGCCGATCGCGGCCTGGAGCTGCCAGCTCGAGATCGCGCTGGTCGCCGGGTAGATCGGGATCGGCCGCTCCGCCCAGTCCTTCGCGAGCTCACCGCCTCCCGTCTCCGTCGCGGCGGCCTCCTCGTCGTCGAACAGGCGGTAGTCGGGATGAGTGAGCTGCGGGGTGTCGCGGAACATCGAGACCGTGCCCGCGAAGATCCCGCGCACACCGCGGTGCAGCTTGGCCGCGCGCCAGGGCTGTCCGAAGAACGTCAGCGAGAGCGTGCCCGAGCCGTCCGAGATGACGACCTCGAGCAGGGTGCCGCGCCGGTTGCGCATCGGGCGCTCGCGCACCTCGCGCACCTCTGCCACGATCGTCACGCTCTCGCCCACCGGGAGGCGCGAGAGCGCCGTCAGCTCGCCCCGCTTCGCGTAGCGGCGCGGGTAGTGGCCCAGGAGCTCGCCGACCGTGCGGTACCCGAAGGCCTTCTCGACCGCGCTCGCCGTGCGCGGCCCGATCAGCGGCGCGAGCGAGGCGTCGAGAGGGTCCGGGATCACCTAGCGATCATAGGTCGGACCTCGGACGCGCGAGCCGGGCGACCGGGTCCAGCGCCGAGCGGGGCACGACCGTTGCGAGCAGCCGCCGACCGGGACCCGCGGAGCCGCGGAGAGCGGCGGCCACAGCGGTCGCGTCGTCCCACGCCTCCGACTCGCTCGCGGACGGCGAGTAGCGCCGGCGCTCGACGCGCTCCCGTAGCCCCTGCAGACGTGCCGCTGCTCCGGGGTCGAGGGCGGGAGCCATGCGGGCCTCCTGCGCGCGCGGCGACTCCGTGTCCTCCACGGGGACGCCCAGGTCGCGGGCGGTCGCCAGCAGCTCGGCCCATGCGGCCTCGACGGAGCCGGAGCGCGCGGACCGGCGCCGCAGCGCCCGCTGGACGGCGCGCATCAGCCAGGGGACGAGCACGAGCAGCAGGAGGAGCACCCAGAGCGTCGCCGCGGGAGCAGCCGTGGTGCTGGAGGCGCCGACGGCGCCGGGGGTCGGCGTGGCCGACGCGGCGGTCGGAGTGGGCGTCGCGGCGGGAGCGCTGGTCGCACCGGGCGCGGTGGTCGCGGTCGAGCCCGGGGCGGTGGGGCCCAAGGACGCCGTGGCGCTCGGCAGGGTGTACGAGGCCGGGGCCCCGCGGCTGGGCGTCGGCTCGAAGGGCAGCCAGCCGACCCCCTCGAAGTAGAGCTCGGGCCAGGCGTGCAGGTCGGAGGAGAGGACGCGGTAGGTGGTCAGGTCGCTGCCGCCGGAGGGCACGACGGAGCCGGGCTGGTAGCCGATGGCGAGCCGCGACGGGATCCCGAGCTCGCGCGCCATCACCGCCATCGCCGAGGCGAAGTGGACGCAGTAGCCCTCCTTCGTCGTCAGGAAGGCCGAGAGCACGCCGACTCCGTCGCCGTCGTAGCCCTCCTCCACCGGGGTGTCCTCGGAGTAGCGGAACTCGGACGAGCGGAAGTACGTCTGCAGCGCGCGCGCCCGGTCGTAGGCGGTCGGAGCCTCCGCCGTGACCTCCTCGGCGGTGGTGCGGACGATCTCGGGCACGTCGTCGGGGAGCGAGAGGTACCGGTCGACTCCGGACGGCGCGGGCGCGGCGAGCAGCTGCTGCGGGTCGGGCTCGAGCCGCAGCGCCTGCACCTGGTAGTCGTCTCCGGAGCGGGTCGTCGCGTCGCCGCGGATCGAACCGTCCTGCACGTCCTGGAGCCAGCCGTCGCCGACGCCCGTCAGCGACGAGACCGGATACGGCACGGGGAGCCACTGGCTCCGCAGCGTCTCCACCGAGACGTCGACCTCCTCCGCCTCGCGCGGCACGCTCTCGGAGAGCCCCTCGGGCGCGATCGGCGCCTCGATCGGAGCGGTCTGCTCCGTCTCGCTCGGCGCCCAGTCGTCACCGTCGAAGTCCGAGACGGTCAGCACACGGAGGTAGACGGGCAGGTCGGAGTCGGTGGCGTAGCGCAGCACGGTCACGGGGTTCGGGCGGCGCAGGTCCGCGCCGAGAGCGACCACCGGGTCGATCGCGCCGTTGAAGAGGCTGCCGGAGACGCCCGAGGGGGCGGTGGTGCGCGCGTAGCCTGCCGCCGACCCGGCGACGACTCCCGCGCCCAGGACGACGACGGTCACGGCCGCGAAGGCGGGCAGCACGGCCGAGGCCGCGCTCGGGCCGCTCGAGCGGCGCGGGGCGGCAGTGGCGGCGAGCACGCCCGCGTAGGCGAGCGCGGTGACGACGAGGCTCGCCCAGGACACCTCGGAGGGGTCCACGATCGCCGGCACCGCCAGCAGAGCCGCGGGGAACAGCCCGGCCAGGGCGGGGAGGCGGACGGAGAAGGCGAACAGGTCGGCCGCCCAGGCGAGCACGACCACCCCGCCGATCAGGAGGAACGAGATGCCGTCGTCGGCGACGGCCGGGAGCCCCTGCTGGGCGATGGACTGGAAGCCGCCCTGCGCGAGCGCCTCCGCCTGCGCGACGGCGCCGGGCGTGGGGATCACGAACAGCAGGGCCCGACCGGGCACGAACATCGCGGTCAGCACGCCGACCATCGTCAGCGTGCCGAGGATCGGCGGGACGACGGGGTGCACGCGCAGAGCCCGGGCGGCGGCCGGGACGCCGAGCACCACGGCGACCGCGCTCGCGAGGAGCACCAGCCAGTCGACGCCGACGAGGAGCCGCCCGATCCCGGCGGCGGCGGCCGTGATCGCGAGGAAGAGCAGACCGCTCAGAGGAGCCGACCCGGCGCGCGGATCGCTCTCGACGCGGCGGCTCACGCCACCACCCGCAGAGCGAGAGCCTGCGCCCACGCCTCCTCGACGGAGGCGCTCGGGTCGACGGACACCGCGTACCAGCCGAGCGAGGCGAGAGCCGCCTCCTCCTCGACGGTGCCGGCGACGACGAAGGCGATCGCCGGGCGCGACTGCGCCGCCAGGGAGGAGAGGGCGTCGAGGTCCGACTCGAGGAGGCGGGTGAGCACGGCGAAGACCGGGCGCACTCCCCCGGTGTCGCGCATGTCGGCCGAGATCCGGGTCACCGCGTCGACCGACTCGCGCGAGGGCGCCAGCTCGGCCAGGCGCAGCAGCACGTCGTGCGCCACCTCGCGCTCGTCCTCCGAGTGCTCCGGCTCGCCGTCCGCACCCGTCTCGACGAGGTGGGTCTCGAAGCCGCGGTCGAGCAGGTGGACCGCGAGGGAGGCCGTCATCGACACCGCCCACTCGAGCCGGTCGTCACCGCGCCGCTCGAGAACGCGCTCGGCGCGGGTCTCGAGGAGGATCCACGCGTGGGGATCCGTGTTCTGCTCGTCCTGGCGGACCATGAGCTCGCCGGAGCGGGCGCTCGCCCGCCAGTGCACCCGGCGCATCGCGTCGCCCGGGCGGTAGTCGCGCGGGATCACGTCGTCCGTGCCGGCGCCGGCCGTCGCGTGCGCGACCGGGCTCGATCCGCCTGCTCCGTGCGCGTCCAGCACGTCGCTCTGGAGCGGCACGACCCGCGGAGTCACGACGAACGGCTGCACCGCCCCCACGACGCTCTCCCGGAGCGCGAGCCCGAGGCCGTCGCCGCGCACCAGGCGCAGCGGGCCGATGCGGTGGATCCCGCGCCGCTCGGCGAGCAGACGGTAGCGGGCGCGCACACGCCCGCCCGACGGGACGCCCGGGAGCCCGAAGACCCCCTCGGCGACCGGCCGGCCGACGACCACCCCGCGCTCCACGCGCTCGAGGCGGTCGTGGGCGCGGGCGCCGCTGCGGACGGCGCGGCCGCGGTTCTCGAGCAGCACGTCGACCTCCACCACGTCACCGGCCGCGACGGTCTGGGGAGCGAAGCGGCGCTGCACCCGGAACGACGCCGGCGCCAGGAGCAGGGAGACGAGTGCGCCCAGGGGCAGGCCCAGCAGCACCAGGCCGACGAACAGCAGCTCGCGGAACTCCGACAGCGGCGCGATCACCACTCCCGCGACGCCCAGCAGCACGAGCGCCCAGCCGCGCAGCGTCAGCGCGACCCCGCGGAGCGCGGGCAGTCCGCCGAGACGGGACGACGGCGTCTCGGTCGGGCGGGCCTCAGTCGCCACGGTTGCCGAAGGGGACGGGGGTGGCCGCGACGATGCGCTGCACGATCTCGGTGACCGAGTGCGAGGATCCGGCGCCGGAGCGGCCGGGGAGGCGCGTCGCGGGCAGGAGGCGGTGGCCGAGGACGGTGACGGCGAGCGCGTCGACGTCGTCCGGCACGACGAAGTCGCGGTCGCTGAGGGCGGCGAGCGCTTTCGCGGCGGCGATCAGCTGGAGCGTGGCGCGAGGGCTCCCCCCGAGCCGCAGCTCGGGGTCGACGCGGGTCGCCTGCATGATCGCCACCACGTACTCCTGCACGGGCGGTGCGACGTACACGGAGCGCACGTAGGCCATCATCCGCTCGAGCTCGGCGAGGCCGACGACGGGCCGCAGCTCCTCGAGCGGGCTGGCCGAGTCGCGGGTGCGGATCATCTCGAGCTCGGCGCGCTCGTCGGGGTAGCCGAGCGAGAGGCGGGCCATGAAGCGGTCGCGCTGGGCCTCGGGCAGCGAGTAGGTGCCCTCCATCTCGACCGGGTTCTGCGTCGCGATCACGGCGAAGGGGCGCGGGAGGAGGTGGGTGGTGCCGTCGACCGAGACCTGACGCTCCTCCATGCACTCCAGCAGCGCCGACTGCGTCTTGGGCGAGGCCCGGTTGATCTCGTCGCCGATCAGGATGTTCGCGAAGACCGGGCCCGGCTTGAACTCGAAGTCGCGGGTCGCCTGGTTGTAGACCGAGACCCCCGTGACGTCGGAGGGGAGGAGGTCGGGCGTGAACTGGATGCGCGCCACGCTGCCGCCGACCGAGGCCGCCAGCGACTTCGCCAGGACCGTCTTGCCGGTGCCGGGGACGTCCTCCATCAGGAGGTGCCCGCCGGCGAGGAACACCGTCAGCGCCATCGAGACCTCGGCCGCTTTGCCGTCGATCACGCGGGTGAGGTTCCCGAGGACGGCGCCGCAGTGCGCCGTGAACTCCTCGCGGGTCAGGGGCGTCTCGGGTACAGCTCGGCGGCCGACAGCGGAGCGGGTGTCTTCGAGCGACGTCATAGCTACGGATTCTCGCAGTCCTGACGGGAAAAGGGTCCAGGTTCCGCGAGTTCGCAGTGTGCCGCCAGGCGGGAGCCGCTCGGCGGCCGCAGGACGCCGTGGGCAGGGGTGCCGCCCTATGCTCGGTCCGGTGACCAGGATCATCGCCGGATTCGCCGGCTCGCTCACCCTCCGGGTCCCGCGCGCGGGCACCCGCCCCACCAGCGACCGCGTGCGCGAGGCCGTCTTCTCGGCCCTCGAGGCCCGGGACGCCCTCGACGGCGCGACGGTGGTCGACCTCTACGCCGGCTCCGGCGCCCTCGGGCTCGAGTCGGCGAGCCGTGGGGCGAGCGCGGTCGTCCTGGTCGAGCGCGACCCGAAGGCCGCGCGGACCGCGGGCGAGAACGCCCGGGCGATCACGGCCGCGGCGGCCAAGAACAAGCGGCCCGCCCCGCGGATCGAGGTGGTGACCGGCTCCGTCCGCTCCTTCCTCGACGGCTCTCCGGCCCTCAACACCGACACGGTCTTCCTCGACCCGCCCTACGACCTCGGCGAGGACGACCTCGCCGCCGACCTCGCCGGCGTGCTGCCGCTGCTGCGCGAGGACGCGGTGGTCGTCGTGGAGCGGAGCTCCCGCAGCCCTGAGCCGCGCTGGCCCTCGGGGCTGGAGCGGGAGCGGAGGAAGGACTACGGCGAGACCACGATCTGGTGGGCTTCGCCTGCTTCGCCTGCTTCGTCTGCTTCGCCCGCGGCCGGCTGACCGGCCTCAGCCCGCCGCGCCGTCCCAGCCCAGGTACGGGTCCCAGCCCCCGCGTCCCTCGAGTGCGACCCCGCCCAGGCGCACCTCCGGATCCCCCTCGCGGACGACCCCGAGCGGGACGAAGCCCTCCGGCATCGCCGAGTCGCGCGGGAAGCACGCGAGCATCGCGTGGTCCTCGCCGCCGCCCAGCACCAGCGCCCGCGCCAGCTCGAGGTCCACGCCCTCCACTCCCGTGAGCCCGCGCGCGTGCGCGTCGACCGCCGCGGCATCGAGATCGATCGCCACTCCGCTCGCTCGCGCCATCCGACGGGCGTCGAGCACCACGCCGTCCGAGACGTCCATCATCGCCGTGGCGGTCCCGCCCGCGGCCTCGCCAGCCGCGATCGGCGCGGTCGGTCGCAGCTGCGCCTCGAGGAGGGACGGATGCCGCTCCCGGAGCCGGGCGGCGAGGTCGGCCGACGGCTCCCCGTCCCGCCGCGCCTGCTCGAACAAGAGGCGCAGCCCGAGTCCCGCTCGTCCCAGCGGGCCGGCCACGGCCAGCACGTCTCCCGGCCTCGCACCGCTGCGGAGCACCGGCGGCCGTCCGTCGAGCGAGCCGAACGCCGTGATCGAGAGCGTGAGCGTCCCCGAGGCGGAGAGGTCTCCCCCGACGACTCCGCACCCCGGCGCCATCGCGGCGCAGCCGGCCGCGAGCCCGCCCGCGATCCCCTCCAGCACGTCGACGCCCAGCGACTGCGGCGCCGCGAGCGCGACGACGAGCCCGGTGGGCCGGGCCCCCATCGCCGCGACGTCGGCGAGGTTCGAGGCCGCCGCCTTCCAGCCCAGGTCCGCCGGGCTCGACCAGGCCAGCCGGAAGTCGGGGCCGTGCACCATCATGTCCGTGGTCACCACGAAGCGGCCGTCGGGAGCGCGCAGCACCGCGCAGTCGTCCCCGGGCCCGACCAGGGTCTCCGCTCCCGGGCCGCCGAGGCGGGCCAGCACCCTCGCGAGCACCTCGCCCTCGCTGAGCTCGGCCAGGGTGGGACTCCGATCCTCTGCCATGGTTCACACGCTAGCGTTGACGGCGATGTCCCCCCGCCGACTCCGCTTCCCCCTTCTCGCCGCCGCCGCCGTCCTGCTGCTCTCGGGCTGCTCGGCCAGCGTCGCCCTCGAGCCCGCCGCCGATGCGACGAGCACCGGCTGCGCGGAGGTCTCGGTGCGCCTGCCCGACGTGGTCGCGGAGCAGTCCGAGCGCGAGACGAACGCTCAGGGCACCGCCGCCTGGGGCACCCCGGCCGCCGTCATCCTCCACTGCGGAGTCGAGGTGCCCGGCCCGACGACGGACCTCTGCGTGAACGTCAGCGGAGTCGACTGGATCATCGACGAGACGCAGAAGGACGAGGACATCTACACGCTGACCACCTACGGTCGCGATCCCGCGGTGGAGATCACCGTCGACCAGAGCCGCGCGTCCGGATCCTCCGCCGCGCTCGACCTGGCGAACGCCGTCTCCTACGTCCCGCAGACGCGCGAGTGCACCGACGTCTCGGACGCCGACACCCTCGATCCGACGGATACGCCCACCGGCTGAGCTTCAGCGTCAGACGCCGAGGGCTCGACTCGCTGCGGTGAGCGCACCATCGGAGGTCGCCCCGAGCTCGCGCGCGCGGGACGCGTACACGGCGGCCGCGGCCTGCAGCTCGCGCTCCAGCGCGTCGACACCGCCCGCGACGACCGTGCCCGCCCGGCCGCGCGTCTCGACCAGGCCCGCCGACTCCAGCTCCCGGTAGGAGCGGGCGACGGTCCCCGCGGCGACGCCCAGCGTCTCGGCGAGCGAGCGCACCGGCGGCAGGCGGGTGCCGACCGGCAGCTCGCCGGCGGCGATCAGCGCCGTGATCTGCTCGCGGATCTGCTCGAACGGCGCGGCAGCCGCGCCCGCCTCGACGCGGACCGCGAGCGCCGGGGTCATCGGGCGGCGACCGGCTCGCGGTCGAGCGCCGAGTCGAGCAGCTCGCTGATCAGGTCCGGGTAGTCCACGCCGCTCGCGCCCCACATCCGCGGGAACATCGAGACCGGCGTGAAGCCGGGCATGGTGTTGATCTCGTTGACGACGAAGCCGTCGGCGGTGAGGAAGAAGTCGACCCGGGCGAGGCCCTCGGCTCCGATCGCGTCGAAGGCGCGGATCGCGAGGGACCGCATCTCGGCGAGCTCGCCGTCGGTGAGGTCGGCCGGGCAGACCAGCTCGATGCCGGACGCCCCGAGGTACTTCGCCTCGAAGTCGTAGAAGCCGCGGCCGGTGACGACCACCTCGCCGGCGACGGAGGCGCGGGCCGGAGCACCGCGGCGGCCGCCGAGCACGCCGATCTCGACCTCGCGGCCGACGATGCCCGACTCGATCAGCACCCTCGAGTCGTGCGCGAACGCCTCCTCCAGCGCGGCCTCGAGCTGCTCGCGCTCGTCGATACGGCTGACGCCCACGCTCGAGCCGGCCCGCGCGGGCTTCACGAACGCGGGCAGGCCCAGCTCGTCGAGGGCCGCGGAGGCGTCGCCCGGGTCGGCGCGCCACTCCGCCTCCGTCACGGTGTACCAGGGCGCCACCGCGAGGCCCGCGGCCTGCAGCACCGTCTTGGTGAAGTGCTTGTCCATGCCGAGCGCCGACGCGAGCACGCCCGAGCCGACGTAGGGCAGCCCGACGAGCTCGAGCATCCCCTGGACGGTGCCGTCCTCGCCCCAGGGCCCGTGCAGGATCGGCAGCACCACGTCGACCTCGCCGAGCGAGCGCGTCGCGCCGTCCTCGGTCGTCACGGTGAGCTCGCGCGAGAGGGCCGACTCCGGCCAGCGCACACGGGAGCCGTCGTCCTCGACCCGGGGAAGCGCCGCGGCATCGAGGGCGAACTTCTCGGGACGGTCCTCCTCGAGCACGAAGGCGCCGGCGGAGGTGATCCCGACGGGGATCACCTCGAAGCGGTCACGGTCGATCGCCCGCAGCACCCCGGCCGCCGTTGCGCAGCTGATCGAGTGCTCGCTGGAGCGCCCCCCGAACAGAACGGCCACGCGGAGCTTGCTGGTCATCGAGGTTCCTCTCACCCTGTGGCTCGTCCGAATCCGTGGTCAGGTGCGGCGCGATGTCCTTCGGATCGAGCGTACCGGCGAGCACCTGCGACACCTGCTCGACGATGGGCATGTCGACTCCCCTGGCGCGGGCGAGCTCCAGGACCGGCGCGACGGAGGCGAGCCCCTCCGCCGTCTGCTGCATCGACTTCACCACGTCGGTGAAGCTGTAGCCCTGGCCGAGCAGGCGTCCGGCCGTGTTGTTGCGCGAGAGCGAGGAGCTCGACGTCGCGATCAGGTCGCCGAGCCCCGCGAGCCCGGCCATCGTCTCGGCCCGTCCGCCGTAGGCCACCGCGAAGTCGGTCATCTCGGCGAGACCGCGCGTGATGATCGACGCCTTCGTGTTCTCGCCGTAGCCGACGCCGTCGACGATGCCGATGGCCACGGCGATGAGGTTCTTCAGCACGCCGCCGAACTCGGTGCCGATCACGTCGGTGTTCACGTAGGAGCGGAAGTAGCGGTTGGTCGCCGCGAGGGCCACCTCCTGCGCCGTGACCAGGCTCTCGGAGGCGATGACCGCCGCGGTCGGCTGCTCCTTCGCGATCTCGAGGGCGAGGTTGGGCCCGGAGGCGACGGCGATCCGGTCGGGCGAGACCGGCAGCATCTGCGCGATCACCTCGCTCATCCGCTGGCCGGTGCCCTTCTCGACGCCCTTCATCAGGCTCACCAGCACCGTGCGCTCGGTGAGGAACGGCGTGATCGCCTCGAGGTTGCTCCGCAGCGACTGCGACGGGATGGAGAGGTAGACGTGGTCCGCGCCCTCCAGCGCCTCCTCGATGCGCGGCGTGGCCCGGATGTTGCGCGGGAGGTTGATGCCGGGGAGGTAGTCGCTGTTGCGCTTGGCCTCGGTGATCTCGCGGGCGAGCTCCGCGCGGCGCGCCCACATCACGACGTCGGAGCCGCCGTCGGCGAGGATCTTCGCGAACGTGGTGCCCCAGCTGCCGGCGCCGAGCACGGCGACGCGGCGGGGCACGGGGAGGGGCGCCTTCCTACTGCTCGGACTCAAAGCGACCCGTGCCCTTCTGGTTGTGCTCGGAGGGGTTCCAGCGCTTCTCGGGCGCCGCCTCGCCGCGCAGCTCCTCGAGCAGGGCGGTGATCGCGGCCATCACGACCGCGGAGGCCTCGGTGAGAGTGGCGGAGTCGAGGCTGCGGCCCCGGAAGGCGGACAGGTCGACGGGGTCGCCGACGAGGACGTCGACGCGCTTGCGGCGGAAGAGGGTGATCCGCTTGGAGTAGCGGCCCATCAGCTGCTGCGCGCCCCAGTGCGCGACGGGGACGACGGGCAGGCCGTACTGCAGCGCCATCCGCACGGCCCCCGTCTTGCCGCGCATCGGCCAGAGCTCGGGGTCGCGGGTGAGGGTGCCCTCCGGGTAGATGATGACCGAGCCTCCCTCGTCCACGAGCGCCTTGGCGGTCTTCAGCGGCTCGCTGCCGCGGACGGAGCCCGAGCGCTCGACGGGGATCTGGCCGGAGCGGCGCAGGATCGCTCCGAGCACGGGCACCGAGAACAGCGAGGCCTTGGCGAGGAATCGCGGTGCGCGGCCGGAGCGCCACAGCGTCCAGCCCGTGATGATCGGATCGATCTCGCTGTAGTGGTTCGGCGCGAACACGAAGGCCCCGGTGCTCGGGATCTTCTCCGCGTCGCGGATCCGGAGGTCGACCGACGCGGTCATCACGGGGATCACCGCCGCCGCGAGGAACCAGAAGATGGACGGACGGCTTCGCTCAGACACCCGCCCATCCTCGCATCCCGGCTCCCGTGCCCGAAGCCGAGGGAACCCCGACCCGTCGAGGGAGCCTGCTGGTGCAGGTTCCCTCGACGGTCCGGGGTTCCCTCGATCAGGCGTCGAGCGAGAAGTCGGCGCCCAGCAGCTCGAGCTTGGTGAGGAAGTTCTCGTAGCCGCGGCTGATGATGCCGACGTTCGAGACCGTGGAGGTCCCCTCGGCCGAGAGAGCAGCGATCAGGTGCGAGAAGCCGCCGCGGAGGTCCGGCACGACGATGTCGGCGCCGTGCAGCTTCGAGGGTCCCGAGATCACGGCCGAGTGCATGAAGTTGCGCTGCCCGAAGCGGCAGGCCTGCCCGCCGAGGCACTCGCGGTGGATCTGGATGGTCGCGCCCATCTCGACGAGCGCGTCGACGAAGCCGAAGCGCTGCTCGTAGACGGTCTCGTGCACGATCGAGACGCCCTTGGCCTTCGTGAGCGCCACGACCAGCGGCTGCTGCCAGTCGGTCATGAAGCCGGGGTGCACGTCGGTCTCGATGATGACCGGCTTGAGCTCGCCGCCCGGGTGGTAGAAGCGGATGCCGTCCTCGGCGATCTCGAACGCGCCGCCGACCTTGCGGAAGACGTTGAGGAAGGTGGTCATCTCCTGCTGGCGGGCGCCGCCGACGAAGATGTCGCCGTCGGTCGCGAGGGCCGCGGCCGCCCAGGAGGCCGCCTCGTTGCGGTCGAAGAGCGCGCGGTGGGAGTAGCCGGTGAGCCGGTCCACGCCCTCGATGCGGATCACGCGGTCGGTGTCGACCGAGATGATGGCGCCCATCTTCTGCAGGATGTTGATCAGGTCCATGATCTCGGGCTCGATCGCCGCGCCCGAGAGCTCGGTGATGCCGGAGGCGCGCACCGCGGTCAGGAGGACCTGCTCGGTCGCTCCGACGCTCGGGTAGGGCAGCGACACCTTGGCGCCGTGCAGGCCCTCGGGTGCCGACATCCGGATGCCCGAGGGCAGCTTCTCGACGACGGCGCCGAAGTTGCGCAGCACCTCGAGGTGGTAGTCGATCGGGCGGTCGCCGATGCGGCAGCCGCCGAGGTCGGGGATGAACGCCTCGCCCAGGCGGTGCAGCAGCGGGCCGCAGAAGAGGATCGGGATGCGGCTGGAGCCGGCGTGCGCGTCGATGTCGGCGAAGTGCGCGGACTCGACGTTGGAGGGGTCGAGGATCAGCTCGCCCACCTCGGCGCCCTGCTTCACCTTGACGCCGTGGACTTCGAGCAGGCCCTTCACGACGCGGACGTCGCTGATGTCGGGCACGTCGCGGAGGGTGGAGGCGGTCTCGCCGAGGAGCGCCGCGACCATCGCCTTGGTGACGAGGTTCTTCGCTCCCTTGAGCTCGATGCGCCCCACCAGCGGCCGACCGCCCTTGATGGTGATCCGCTCCGTCGTCATCCCCACGCGGGCTCCGGACGCCTTGGCGTCCTGGAGGGCCTTGGCGTCCTGAAGAAGTGTGTTCACGCTATTTCACCGGCAATGTCTTGGGCCGCCAGCTCTCGCGGCGGGTCTCGAATTCGGAAATGAGCGCTTCGTCGCGCAGGGTCAGGCCGATGTCGTCCAGGCCCTCGATCAGGCGCCATCGAGTGTAGTCGTCGATCTCGAAGTCGAAGGTCTCGCCACCGGCGGTGACCGTACGCGCAACCAGATCCACCGTCGGTTCTATTCCCGGGGTGCCCTCGATGATCTCCCACAGCCGCTCGACGTCGGGCTCCGAGACGACGGCCGCGAGCAGTCCCTGCTTGCCGGCGTTGCCCCGGAAGATGTCGCCGAAGCGGGGGGAGATGACGACCCGGAAGCCGAAGTCGCGCAGCGCCCAGACGGCGTGCTCGCGGCTGGAGCCGATGGCGAAGTCGGGGCCGGCGACGAGGATGCCGGCGCCGCGGTAGCGCTCCTGGTTGAGGACGAAGTCCTCGTCCTGCCGCCAGCCGTGGAAGAGCGCGTCCTCGAAGCCGGTCTTCGTGATGCGGCGGAGGTAGATGCCGGGGAGGATCTGGTCGGTGTCGACGTTGGCGCGCTTCAGGGGCGCGGCGATCGCGGTGACGGTCTCGAACTTCTGCACGGTCAGACTCCTGCTCTCTCGCGGACCGGCTCCAGATCGGAGGGACTGGAGAGGGTGCCGCGCACGGCCGTGGCCGCGGCGACGAGGGGCGAGACGAGGTGGGTCTTCGCCCCCTTGCCCTGACGACCCTCGAAGTTGCGGTTGGACGTGGAGGCCACGCGCTCCCCCAGGACGAGCTGGTCGGTGTTCATCCCGAGGCACATCGAGCAGCCGGCGAAGCGCCACTCCGCGCCGAACGCGGTGACGATCCGGTCGATCCCCTCGGCCTCGGCCTCGAGCCGCACCCGGGCGGAGCCGGGGACGACCATCACGCGGACGCCGGGGGCCTTGGTGCGCCCCTCGACGACGGCAGCGAAGGCCCGCAGGTCCTCGATCCGGGAGTTGGTGCAGGAGCCCATGAAGACCACGTCGACCGGGATCTCCTTCATCGGCGTGCCGGGCTCCAGCGCCATGTACTCCAGCGCTCGCAGAGCGCTGGCGCGCTCGTTCGGATCGTCGAGGACCTCGGGGTCCGGTACCGCCTGCGAGAGCGAGACGCCCTGGCCGGGGTTCGTGCCCCAGGTGACGAACGGCTCGAGCGCGTCGGCGTCGATCACGACCTCGGCGTCGAACACGGCGCCCTCGTCGCTCGGCAGCGTCCGCCAGTAGGCGACCGCGGCGTCCCAGTCCTCGCCCGCCGGAGCGTGCGGGCGGCCGTGCAGGTAGGCGAAGGTCGTCTCGTCCGGCGCGACCATGCCGGCCCGCGCACCCGCCTCGATCGACATGTTGCAGATCGTCATCCGGCCCTCCATCGAGAGCGCGCGGATCGCGGAGCCGCGGTACTCGAGGATGTAGCCCTGGCCGCCTCCGGTGCCGATGCGGGCGATGACCGCGAGGATGATGTCCTTGGCCGTCACCCCCTCCTTCAGCGTCCCCTCGACGGTGATCGCCATCGTCTTGAAGCGCTGCAGCGGCAGCGTCTGCGTCGCCATCACGTGCTCGACCTCGCTCGTGCCGATGCCGAAGGCGATCGCGCCGAACGCGCCGTGCGTGGAGGTGTGCGAGTCGCCGCAGACCACCGTGACGCCGGGCATCGTCAGGCCCAACTGGGGGCCGACGACATGCACGATGCCCTGCTCGACGTCGCCCAGGGAGTGCAGGCGGACGCCGAACTCGCCGGCGTTGCGGCGCAGCGCGTCGATCTGGGTGCGGCTGATCGGATCCTCGATGGGGCGTCCGATCTCGAGGGTCGGCGTGTTGTGGTCCTCGGTGGCGATGGTGAGGTCCGGCCGGCGCAGCGGGCGCCCCGCGGCACGCAGGCCGTCGAACGGCTGCGGGCTGGTCACCTCGTGCAGCAGGTGCAGGTCGATGTAGAGCAGGTCGGGAGCGCCGTTCTCGCCCGCGACGACGACGTGGTCGTCCCAGACCTTCTCGGCGAGGGTGCGCGGCCCCTCGACCCCCCTGCCGGTCCGAGCTCCGCTCGACGCGGTCGCGGCTGTTCCGGGTGTGGTCTCGATCATGACGGTTCCTTCTCCTCCTGGAGTCGCTGCTCGGCCGGGCGAGGCACCGCGACGAGGGAGGCCGTCAGATCGAGGTCTCGTCGCGGCACGGAAGGAGGTTCGGGCCGCTCAGCATGGACCGAGAATAGCACCGCGCTCCCCCGCCCCCGGGAGCCGGCGGCGCGCGGTCGACGGGCTCAGGCGCGGGCGTCGAGCACCGCGTCGACGACGACGACGGTCACGTTGTCCCGACCGCCGGCCTCCACCGCCGCGCCCACGAGCGCCTGAGCGAGGTCGGCCGGGTCCCCGGAGTCGCGCCGCGCGAACAGCGCCGCGATCCGCTCGTCCGGGAGCTCCTTCGTGAGTCCGTCGGAGCAGAGCAGGTAGCTGGCGCGCGGAACGACGGGGAGCGTCCAGACGTCCGTCTCGACCTCCTCGTCGGCGCCGAGGGCGCGGGTGACGATGTTGCGGTCGGGGTGCGACTCGGCCGACTCCCGCGTGAGCAGACCCGCCGAGACGAGCTCCTGCACGGCCGAGTGGTCCACGGTCAGCTGCTCGAGCTCCGTCCCGTCCCAGCGGTAGACGCGCGAGTCGCCGACGTTGAACAGCGCCCAGCGCGCGGGCCCGGCCGGCTCGGGGAGGACGAGCATCAGCCCGGTGAGGGTCGTGCCGCAGAGCGCACCGCCCACGTCCAGTGCGCGCACCGCCGAATTGGCGCCCTCGACCAGGTCGAACACCGCGTCGACCGGTCCGAGGGCCGTCGGCCGGTTCTCGTGCAGAGCCCCGACCGCGGCGGCGCTCGCGAGGTCGCCGCGGGCGTGCCCGCCCATGCCGTCGGCGACCGCGAGCAGCAGCTCGTCGGCGAGGAGGGAGTCCTCGTTGACCCGGCGGACGGCTCCGACGTCGGTGCTGCTGCTGACGGCGAGCCGCAGCGCCCCCTGGGGCAGGTCGACGGTGGTGGTCGTCATCGCGGGGTCACTTCTCCTCGGCGGCCGAGCGGGCGTCGTCCGAGACGACCTCGGGGTGCCCGTCGTGCATCTCGATGTGGCGGTGCTCGCGGCGCATCTTCGCCAGGCTCGCGAGCGTCGCGACGGTCATGCTCAGGACGATGACCACCAGCGAGGTGATCGTGTCGATGTCCCACACCGGCACGGGCTCGCCGCCGTTGAGGAAGGGCAGATCGTTCTCGTGCAGGGCGTGCAGGACGAGCTTCACGCCGATGAAGGCGAGGATGAACGCGATGCCGTACTTGAGGTACTCGAGCTTGTCGATGAGGCCGCCGAGCAGGAAGTAGAGCTGGCGGAGCCCCATCAGGGCGAAGATGTTCGCGGTGAAGACGATGAACGGGCTCTCCGTGATGCCGAAGATCGCCGGGATCGAGTCGAGCGCGAAGAGAAGGTCGGTCGAGCCGATCGCGAGGAACACGATCAGCATCGGGGTGAAGTACCGGGTTCCGTCCTTGACCGTGCGGATCTTCGAGCCGTCGAACTCGTCCGAGATCTTCACGCGCTTGCGCAGGAGGCGGATGAGCAGGTTGTCCGTGCCCTCGTCCTCGTCCTCCTTGCCGAACGCCTGGTTCCACGCCGTGTAGACCAGGAACGCGCCGAAGAGGTAGAAGATCCAGCTGAAGCTCTCGATGAGCTGCGCGCCGAGCAGGATGAAGACGCCGCGGAAGACCAGCGCGATGATGATGCCCACCATCAGCACCTCCTGCTGGAGCTTCGCCGGCACCGCGAAGCGGCCCATGATGATGACGAAGACGAACAGGTTGTCGACCGAGAGGCTGTACTCGGTCAGCCAGCCTGCGACGAACTGGCCGGCCAGCTCGCCGCCGCCGAGGATCAACATCGCCAGCGCGAAGATCAGCGCGAGCGTGACGTAGAAGCCGACCCAAAGGCCGGACTCCTTCAGGCTCGGCACGTGCGGGCGCTTGTAGACCAGCAGCAGGTCGGCGGCGAGGATCAGGCTCAGGACGACGAATGAGCCGATCACGAACCAGACGGGCAGATCGAGCATGAGGGCCTTCCGAGTGGGTGGGGGCCGAAAGTCTCTCCCCGGGGAGCGGACGGCCGTGCCGGTCCGCGTCACCCGTCCCGCCCCCGGCGCCGCGCAGGGGCGGTGCGTACTGACGGGAGCGGAAAGGCGGGATACTCCCCTTCGCGGATGCGATCCTAGCGCCGATCCACTCGGATGCCGCCTCGGGGCGGCAGAGCGGGGACGTGACGATCGACACAGCGCGTCGAGCGGGTGCCGGGGGGCGAGCACCCGGGGTGTTGAACGAGAAGAACCCCCGGTCAGACCGGGGGTTCTTCTCGTGTTGCCGTGGTGACCCCAGCGGGATTTGAACCCGCGTTACCGCCGTGAGAGGGCGACGTCCTAGGCCGCTAAACGATGGGGCCGCGTTTTTGCAACTCGAAGAGTGTTGCACACGGATCCGCATCGATGCAAATCGAGCGCCCGGCCCACCCGGTCTCCTCGCGGCCCGGGCCTTGCCCGCCGCCCGCCGAGGCGGTTGGCTCGGGGCATGAGACTGACGAAACTCGAGCACGCCGCCGTCCTGATCGAGGAGGACGGCGCCCGCCTGGTGATCGACCCGGGATCCTTCACCCGCCCCGTCGAGGGGACGACCGGAACCGTCGCCGTGGTGCTCACCCACGAGCACGCCGACCACTGGACCGCGGAGCAGCTGCAGCGCCTGCGGGACGCGGCCCCGTCGCTCCGGATCCTCGGCCCAGCCGGGGTCGCCGCCGCCGCTGAGGGCTTCGACGTCGAGACGGTCGCCGACGGCGACGTGGTGACGGTCGGCCCGTTCGAGCTGCGCTTCTTCGGCGCCCGGCACGCGGTGATCCACCGCAGCATCCCCGTGATCGACAACGTGGGCGTCCTGGTGAACGGCCGGGTCTACTACGCCGGCGACTCGTTCACAGTGCCGGAGGGCGTCGATGTCGAGATCCTCGCTGCTCCCTCGGGAGCACCGTGGATGAAGATCGCCGAGGCGATGGACTACGTGCTCGAGATCGCGCCGCGGCACGCCTTCGCGACCCACGAGCAGGTGCTCTCGGAGGCGGGCCGCGCCCTCGGCCACGACCGGCTCGGCTGGGCCGTGCGCGAGGGAGGCGGCGAGTACCACGCCCTCGAGCCGGGGGACGTGCTCGAGCTCTGACGCCGGGAACGCCGACGGCCGGGTCGGGGGTGAGCCCCGGCCCGGCCGTCGAGCGGTTCCGCTAGCGGATCAGTAGTACTCGCCCTGGCGGTAGTCCCAGGAGTTGAACTGCTCCGCGAGGTTCAGCATGATGCGCTCGTAGTCGAGGCCGCGGCGGATGAGCACGGGGCCCGGGGTGATCGACCGCTCGCCGCCCTGCACGGGGATGAGGGCGCCCGAGGCGTCCACCATCGAGACCATGACGCCCTGCTCGTGGCGGGAGTCCTCGTCCTTGTCCGGCTGGATCGAGGAGACGTAGGAGTCGGCCGAGACGATGACGTCGGCCTCGTTCTCGATCCGCTCGCCGATGTTCGCGACGCGGCCGCGGTTGCCCACGCCCGAGGGGTTGGCCGAACTGGCGAAGGTGAGGGTGCGGTCGCGCTCCCACATGGTGGCGACCAGCTGCTCGGCCGGGCGGCCGAAGCGGATGACGAAGCAGCTGGTGCCCCGTCCGTCGCGGACCAGCTCGCGGGCGTCCTCGTCGATCAGGTCGACGGCCTCGGCCTTCCACGGGAGGATGCAGCCGAGCAGGACGTCCTGGTCCCAGTGCTTCTGGTAGAAGGCGAGGACCTCCTCGTTGAGCTCGGCGAGCTCGGTGAGCTGCTCGATGCTGGAGCAGAGCACGACGCCCGGCTTGTTGCGGTTGCGCTGCTTGGCCGAGAACTTGCGCTCGAGGCCCGCTCCGTCGGTCGTCATCAGGATGTAGCCGACCTTGGTCGCGCAGACGACCAGTCCACCGGGGGCGTAGAGCGCGTCCACCGCTTCCGCAGGAGCCTGCTCACGCCATTCGATCACCGTCGTGCTGGTCATTCTTTCCCTTTCGTGGTGTCCAGAGACGCCATGGGCGGGGCCCCGGCCGAGCGGAAGCCTAGCGGATGGCCTCCCGTCATCCGTGGTGGTGACGCCGACGACGGACGCACACCGGGCTCCGGATCGACTCCGGTGCCCGGGGCGCGCCCGTCCGCGGCGCGCGCGAACGGGAGGGCTCAGGCGAGGGCCGTGAGCGAGCCTCGCGCGAGCGTGTTGACGGTCAGGTGGAACCCGACCAGCGAGGCCGGAGTCGACTCGTCGACCGGCAGCGTCGGCACTCCGAGCGCGTGCACCGTGAAGAGGTAGCGGTGCGGGCGGTCACCCGGCGGCGGGGCCGCACCGGCGTAGGCGAGCGAGCCGAGGTCGTTGAGCGCCGGGCGCCCCACATCCGTCGTGCCGGCGGCCAGCTCGGTGACCTCCTTCGGGATGTCGACCAGGACCCAGTGGTGGATGCCGCCGAGGGTCGGTGCATCCGGGTCGAAGACGGTCACGGCGTACGACTGCGTGCCCTCGGGGCCGGCGCCCCAGCGCAGGGACGGGCTGGTGTCGCCGCTCCCCTGGGCCTCGGCGAGCCGCTCACCGTCGGTCACGTCGTCGCTGGACACCTCCAGGGGCGCCGTCGCGGGCAGGAAGTCGAGCGGGTGCGGAGGCGTGCTCCGGGCCAGATCGGTCATGTCGTTCTCCTTCTCTCTCAGTCGGTGACTCGGCCGCGAACGCCGTCGAGCCAGTAGTCGGAGTGGCGGTCCGCGGTCGCGTCGTCGCGGAACGAGTACGTCTTCAGCAGCCAGCGGAAGCGGGTCTTGTCGCGGTCCTGGACGTCGACGAGCTGACGACTGTGCAGGCCGTCCTGGTTCGCGATGATCAGCAGGTCCGCGTCGCGGATGCGGTGGTACTGCTCGCTGACCTTCGAGAGCGCGTCGCGGAACTGCCAGAGCGCCCACAGGTGCGGCAGGTCGTCCGCGTCAGCCGGTACCGTCCGGGTGTCGTAGTAGCGGAAGCTGTGCTCGTTCTCGAGCAGAGCGTGCTGGTCCGACACGATCTGGTTCTTGTTCTGGGCGCGCGAGAGCTCGTCGAACGGGGTGATGTAGACCGCCTCGCGCAGGAGCGCCTGGTTCTCGGGTGAGATGAAGCGCAGGATCTCGCGGCCGTCGACGTACTTCGTGTAGACGAGGTCGGTCTCGGGCGTGCGCAGCCCCAGGAGCGAGATGAAGTCGGCGCGCACCGGGTGCGCGGTCCGCTCGTTGTGCCAGTACAGCTCGCCGTCGGTCTTCTGCGTCTGGGTGTTCGAGAAGCGGTTGTCCGCGTAGACGTCCTGGAAGAAGTCGCCGTTGTTGCGGGTGGCGTACGCCAGCAGCGGCGATCCGAGGTACTGCGACTGCAGCTCGAGCAGGCCCTCGCCGACGAACGTCAGCTTCTTGCGGTACTTGTCCTCGAGCGCGTCGTCCTGGTCGAGCCAGGGGATCTCGTCGTCGACCGGGTTGTTCGAGATCAGGTGCGCGTAGGTGATCTTCTCGTCGCGCTCGCGCCGGATGCGGGCGAGCGCGTCGACGAAGCCCTGCGGGACGTCGCCGCTGTCGATCAGCGCGGCGATCGCGTCGCGGAAGCGGTCGTAGTCCTTGTAGGGATCGATGGCGATCGCCAGCAGCGACTGCTGGAGGGCCGATCGGTCGGAATCGGAGAACGTGTAGATGGGCTGCATTGCTTCACTCCTTGCACGTGGATGAGGGACGCCGCCCGCGGGCTCGTCCCGGACTTCCTCTGTCACTCCGCTTCTGCGGTGACGGCCCTCCTCTCCTGTCGCCGCATCGAGACGGCCCCGATCGTCTGCGCGAGGACCGCGAGGACGACGAGGACGACGAGGGTCGGCGCGGTCCCTCCCGTGTGAGGGACGAGGATCCCGGCGCCGATGAGCAGGACGGCCTGGAGGATCCCCTGGTTGCGCTCCAGTCTTCGCATCACCGCGACCCGGGCGCCGTCCTCGAGCCCGTTCATCGCGGGCGCCAGGGCGATCATCGTCGCGGGCCTCACGAAGCCGCCCGCGATCCCGAGCAGGGCGAGGCCGGCGATCGCGGCACCGAGCATCCCGAGGGTGGTCAGGGCGAGGCCCAGCACCTGGGTGAGCGCCGTCAGCCTGAAGACCAGGGGCGTGCCGGCGATGAGCGGTGAGAGCCGGGCGGCGGCCAGGCCGGCGAGCGTGTAGAGGCCGAGCACCAGGCCGAACGCGGGCAGCGTCAGTCGCAGCTCTTGGAACAGCAGCAGCGGGATCACGAACGTGTAGGCGGCGAGCAGGACGGCGCGGTTCACGGAGTAGTAGAGGGACCAGAAGCGCACCGCGGCGGGCAGGACGGCCGGCCGCACCGCGCGCGCCGCCGCTCCCGGGGCGGCGCTCGAGCCGAGCGGCAGGCGGGCGAGGAGCACCACGGCCAGCGCGGCGCACGACACGAGCGCGCTGAGGAGGAACGGCAGCCGGTCCCAGAGCGCGAGCGAAGCGGCTCCGAGCACTCCCGCGCCGAAGGAGGCGAGGAACATCCCGCTCTGCACCCTTGTCTCCTGGCGGCGGGCATCGGCTCCATCGCGCAGCGAGGAGGCCAGCGCGGCGTCCCGCCCGGCCGTCAGCGCGAAGCCGCAGCCGGCGAGCAGCTGGCTGATCACGACGGCGACCGGATCCGCGTCCAGCACGATCACGACGAGGCCGAGGGCCTTCACGCCCTCGCCGACGACGAGCGCCCCAGCCGAGGACAGGCGGCGCGTGAGGGGCGAGAGCGGGCCGTCGGCGAGCGCCGCCACCACTCCGTAGAGCGCCAGCAGCAGCGCCACGGCCAGGATCGGGTACCCCCTCGCCAGCAGGAACACTGCGACCACGGGCAGGTGGAAGTAGGCGCGCGAGACGATCCGGTAGACCGTTATCAGGCCGGCGGCGCCGCGGCCGCGCGATGCGTCCCCGCGCCCGAGGTCAGACAAGGGAGGGCACGACGACGCGCAGTGCGTCGGCGCCCACGTCGCCCTGGCGGATGATCGACGCGCCGCCCACCAGGGAGACGATCGTGCTGCTCATCGTGGAGTCGGGGGCGGTGGTGCTGCGGATCAGGTAGTCGCTGTCGCCGCCGAGGTGCTCCGCAGCGAGGGCGAAGTCGACGAGTCCGGTCGACACCGTGCCGCTGATGTTGGCGGAGGTGGCCGCGAGCGGCAGGCCCGCGAAGACCGAGAGCAGGTTGATCGGGGCGCTGAGGTTGTGCACGACCGACACCGTGTCCTGGCCCGAGGTGACCCAGTCCGGGACGACGGGCTTGCGGCGCAGGATGACGTTCAGCGGCCCCGGCCAGAACGCTGCGACGAGGGCGTTCATGTCGGCCGACTCCGGGGCGAAGGCCCAGGTCGCCCAGTCGCGGGGCGCGGAGACGAAGAGGGTGAGCGGCTTCGCCCCGTCCCGCTTCTTCATGTCGTAGAGGCGGGAGCAGGCGCTGCGCGAGAAGGGGCTGGCGAACACGCCGTAGTTCGTGTCGGTCTGCGCGATGACGGTGGCGCCCTCGCGGAGCTCCTGCCCGACGCGCCGGAGCTCGTCGAGATCGGACGCGTCGATGATCTGTGCCGTCATAGGTGGTTCTCCTGCTGCGCTCGGGCGCGTCCGGCGGGACCGGATCGCGTCGCTGTCGGGGGTGGTCCGCTGACGGCGGCGTCCCACGGAGGACGCCTGGCGGGGGGAGGGTGCTGAGCCCGTCCCGATGCGGGTGACCACGGAGGAGAGATGCGGCTGCGTCCTCCCCCCGAGGACGTCTGCCCGGCGAAAGTAGCACGGTGCGAATCCGGCTCGAGTGTTCACGACTCTGCGTGACGGAAGAAGTCGACGACGCCGGGGAGCAGGGTCGACGATCGGTATGTTCCGCTGACGCGCCGCATCTCTGCGGCGTTCTCCGGCTCCGCGGATCCGCGCGATCGTCCGTTCGACGGCGCACCACGCCCAGGGCCGCACGGCTCGCGGCGACCCGGTCTCCGGCCCCCCTCCCCGACAGAAGGACCGCCCATGATCGACTACTGGCCCGTGCTCCTCATCCTGCTCACGATCGTGGCCGTCGTGGTCCTGATCGTCGTGCTGAAGGTCGAGCCGGTGATCGCCCTCCTCGTCTCGGCCCTCGGGCTCGGCCTCGTCTCGGGGCAGGGCGGCGAGGGGACGGTGACGGCGATGACGTCCGGATTCGGCGCGGTCCTCGGCGACATCGGCCTGCTGATCGCGCTCGGACTGCTGCTCGGATCGCTCCTGGAGGCGCTGGGCGTGGCTCCGCTGCTCGCCCGCTGGCTCGTGGCGCGCTTCGGTCGGCGCGCGCTCCCGGTCGCGTACGCGCTGACCCTCGGCGTAGCCTTCCCCTCGATCTACTCCGACGTGCTCGTCGTGATGAGCGCACCGCTGACCCGTCTGGCCTCGCGGGGGCTCGGCGCCGGAGGCTACGGCCTGCTGGCCGGCTCCTCCATCGTCGGGATGATCGTGGGCGTGGTCTTCGTCGTCCCCGGAGCCGCGGCGCTGGCCACGGCGGGCATCGCGGGCGCTCCCCTGCCGTCGATGGTCGCCATCGGCGCCCCGCTGGGCATAGTCACCATCGTGCTGACCGTGCTGGTGTACAGCGCCCTGGTGAAGCGCGGCGGCTGGCGGGACGAGCGCGACCTCGAGGGAGGGGCGGTCTCCGGACCCGCTCCGGAGTCCGAGGCGGGCGCGGCCACGGGAGGCACGGCGCTCGCGACGCGGCGGGTGCCGCTCGCGCTGGCCGTCGCCCCGATCGCCCTCACGATCGTGCTGATCGCCACGAACTCGCTCACCCAGCTGGCCGAGCTCGACGTCCCGCTCCTGCGGTTCCTCGGTGACGCGCACATCGCGCTGCTGGCCGGCCTGGTGCTGGCCTACGCGACGGCACTGCGGATGCTCCCGAAAGGCACCGTGTCCACGGCACTGGGCGGAGCTCTGACCCGCAGCGGCCCGATCGTCATCCTGACCGGAGTCAGCGGCAGCCTCGCCGCCGTGGTCGGAGGAACCGGGGTCGGCGACGCGCTCGCCGGCGCCTTCGACGGGCGGGCACTCTCGCCGATCCTCCTCACCTGGGTCGTCGCGGCTGTGCTGCACGCAGCGATCGGCTCGGTCTCGACGGCCGCGATCACCGCGGTCGGCATCGTCGCTCCGCTGATCCCCGTGCTCGACGTGAACCCGGCGCTGATCGCCCTGGCCGCCGGCTCCGGCGCGCTCTTCCTCGGGATGGTCAACGCCAACGCGTTCTGGCTCTTCAAGTCCGTGCTCGGCCTCACCGTGCGGGGCACGTTCACCGCCTACTCGCTGACGCTCTCGATCGCCTCGGTCATCTCGCTGCTGGCGCTGCTGGTGGCGGGAGCGTTCGTCTGAGCGTCGGCCGGTCCCCAGGAGGCGACGGTCGCGAGGTCGGCGCCGAACTCGACCCGGAGGCGGACCGGCGGGCCGCCGCGCAGCACGTCCGGCAGCCACAGGCGCGCGTCGTCCCACATCCGGTCGAACGGCACCTCCTCGACCGGGACGAACGCGGCCGCGAGCTCGCTGGACGCGGCGACGTCGCCCGTCGTCCGGCGGCAGAGGAAGACGTGGGAGCGCTGGCTCCACGCGGGCCGGTGGGGGAAGGAGTAGTCGAGCACACCGCGTGGCTCCAGGTCGGCCGGGAGGGCGACGAGCCCCGCCTCCTCCTGCAGCTCGCGGACGGCCGCGTCGACGGGCGACTCGCCGGGCTCGAGCTTGCCGCCGGGGGCGACCACGCGGCCCTCGCCGAGGCCCCGGCGCTTCCGGCCGAGGAGCACCTCCGCACCCCGCGGGCCGTCGCGGAGGACGTAGACGACGCAGACCTCGGGCAGTCCCACCGCGCACCTCCGCTCCGGCGGGCCGGGGGCCCGGCACCGCCGTCGTAGGCTAGCCCGGTGACGACGACCGCGCTCGAGCGCTTCCAGGCCCTGCTGCGCGTCGACACCGTGTCCCACTCGGACGAGTCGGCGACCGACTGGAGCCGCTTCCACGCCTTCCGGGAGCTCGTCGCCGAGCTCTACCCGGCGCTGCACGCGGCGCTGGAGTCCGAGACCGTCGCCGGCCACTCCCTCCTCTGGCGCTGGCGAGGCGAGGAGCCGGGCGAGCCGGCCGTGCTGATGGCCCACTACGACGTGGTCAGCGTGACGGCGGCGGAGTGGTCGCACGACCCGTTCGCGGCCGAGACCGTCGTCGGGGCCGACGGCCGCACCTCCGTCGTGGGCCGAGGAGCCCTCGACGACAAGGGCTCCCTCGTCGCCCTCCTCGAGGCGGTCGAGGCCGCCGTCGTCCGGGGCGAGCGGCCCCGGAACGACGTCTACCTCCTCTCCACGCACAACGAGGAGACGGCCGGCGACGGCGCCCCCTCGGTCGTAGCCCTGCTCGGAGCACGCGGGGTCCGCCCCCGCCTCGTGCTCGACGAGGGCGGGAACGTGCGGCGCGGCATCCTGCCCGGCGTCACCACCCCGATCGCCGTGATCGGCGTCACCGAGCGCGGGATCATGAACCTCGAGCTGACCTGCCGCGACGTCGGCGGCCACGCCTCCGCTCCGCCGCCCCCGCCCGGGCTGCTCGCGACCCAGCGGCTCGCGAGGGCGATCCACCGCCTGACCGAGAACCCGTTCCCCTCCACCCTCCCGGAGCCCATCGCAGAGCTGGTGCGCGCCGCTGCCGACCACGCGGACGCGGCCCACGCCGTCTGGTACGCCCGCCCGCACGAGCACCCGGACGCCGTCATCGGCGCGCTCGCCGCCCACTCCAACCGCTCGGCCGCGATGCTGCGGACGACGGTCGCGATCACCGAGCTGCGCGGCAGCACCGGGGCGAACGTCCTCGCCTCCAGCGCCAGTGCCACAGCGAACGTGCGGATCAACCCGGGCGGCACTGTGGCGGGCGTGGTCGAGCGCATCCGCGCCGTCGTCGACGACCCCGAGGTCGAGGTCGAGGTCAAGGTCGCCCACGAGCCCTCCCCCGTCTCCCCCACCGGCGAGCCCGGCGACGGCGGGCCGTACGACCTGCTGCGCGCGGTCGTCCAGGAGTCGTTCCCGGACGCGGTCGTCGCCCCCTACGTGCAGACCGGCGGCAGCGACGCGCGGCACTTCCACGCGATCAGCGACCACGTCTACCGCTTCATCCCGTTCGAGATCAGCCCGCGGCAGCAGCTCGGGATCCACGGGGTCGACGAGTCGGTCGAGACCGACCAGTTCGAGCGCGCCATCGAGTTCTACGCGCGACTGCTCGCCCGGCTCTGATTGCGGCGGTCCTCCGGGGTCCGGGAGGACCGCGCAGCGACCGGCAACCTGGGAGAACCGTTCGATGACGCGCCGACCGGTGTTGGCCCGGAGTTCACCCCGCGATGATGGACTGATCGCAGCGGGGTCGCCTCCGCTGGAGCAGTGCGCAAGTGCCGACGCCGGGTCGCGTGATCCGGCCCCCGCCGATCGTGGAACCCGAGGATCATGTCCCTCCGCCAGGCCGAGTACCCCCGGCCCAACCACTTCATCCTTCACCTGAGCGACACCCACTTCATCGCCGGAGACGGCGGCCTCTACGGCTCCGACGTCGACAGCGAGGCCCAGCTGCGGCTCCTGTTCGACGAGCTGGAGGCGTCCGGCGGACGACCGGAGGCGATCGTCATCACCGGCGATCTCGCCGACAAGGGCGAGCCGCAGGCGTACGCGAAGCTGCGCGCCGTCGTCGAGCCCGCGGCCGCGCGCCTCGGCGCCGAGGTGATCTGGGTGATGGGCAACCACGACGACCGCGGCGCATTCCGTTCGGGGCTGCTCGACCAGCTCCCGACCACGCAGCCGGTCGACCGCGTGCACGACGTGAACGGGCTCCGGATCATCGCTCTGGACTCCACCGTGCCCGGCGCCCACTACGGCGAGATCTCGGACGCGCAGCTCGACTGGCTGGCGGAGGAGCTCTCCAGCCCGGCCCCGCACGGCACGATCCTCGCGCTGCACCACCCCCCGGTGCCGAGCGTGCTCGACCTCTCGGTCCTGGTGGAGCTGCGCGACCAGCCCGCCCTCGCGGAGGTGCTCGAAGGCTCCGACGTCCGCAGCATCATCGCGGGCCACCTGCACTACTCGTCGACAGCGATGTTCGCCGGCATCCCCGTCTCGGTCGCGTCGGCCACCTGCTACACGCAGGATCTCAACGTGGCGGTGGGTGCGACCCGCGCCCGCAACGGCGCCCAGGCGTTCAACCTGATCCACGTCTACGACGACACGGTGCTGCACTCGGTGGTGCCGATCGGCGCCTCGACCGAGGTGTCCTACGTCTCGGCGAACGAGACCCAGCGCATCCTCGCGGACCACGGCGTCGAGATCGCCGCGGCGACGGCGGCCCCGGTCTCGCGCGACGAGGCTCTGTACCCGCCGCTCGTGGAGCCGGTGGGCGTCAGCGCCTAGGGCCCGCCGGGCTCCGCCCGCCTTGGGGCGTGCGATCTGCAGGAGGACGTGCGATCTGCAGGCCCTCCTGGGCGTCGCGTGCGATCTGCAGGCCCTCCTCGCCGCGGTGTGCGATCTGCAGGCACGCCACCCTGCCGCGTGCGATCTGCAGGGGAGGGTGCGATCTGCAGGCCGTCCAGCGCGGAGATCGATCTCATCCGCTCGACGAGGCCGCGACGATCGAGATCCCCTGCAGATCGCCCCACCACCTGCAGATCGCACCGGCCACTGCACATCGCGCCGGCCCCTGCACATCGCACAGTGCGGGGAGGAAGCGGCTCCTTCACCGGGGAGCGTGCGATCTGCAGGAGAACATGCGATCTGCAGGAGATCCGGTCCGGTCGGTGTGCGATCTGCAGGAGATCGGTGTGCGATCTGCAGGAGATCCGGTCCGGAGAGCGTTCTCATCCTCGTGCAGAATCCACGATGGTCGACATTCCCTGCAGATCGCACTGGCCCCTTCGGATCGTACGGACCCCTGCAAATCGGACAGGCCCCTGCAGATCGGACGGACCCCTGCAGATCGCCCAGGCCCCTGCGGATCGCACGTGCACGCCTCCTCCGAACGGAGCCGCGGACACGTCAGCGCCCGGAGCCGCCGGCGCGGTCCCGCGCGAACAGCCATCCGGCGAACGCCAGCGCCGCGGCCAGCGCGACGCCCACGCCGACGCCCGCTCCCACTCCGATGCCCGGGAACACGAGCGAGCTCGCCAGGCCGAGAAGCAGCCCGGCAACCGCTCCCCCGACGGCCCAACCCACGGTCAGTCCTCGCGCTCCCACGGAGCCGGGATCGGGTAGTACTCCTCGAGGAACCCGATGACGGCCTTGGTGCGCGCCTCCGCCGAGATCTCGGGGAAGCTGCCGTCGTTGAGGCAGAAGAAGTCGACTCCGCGGTTCTTGAGGAGCTTGCGCATGTCCTTCAGCCCCTGGTGCATCGTCGTGTCGACGTACTTCACCGAGGCGTTCTCCTGCACGACCGCGCGCCCGGTCATCAGCGCGTAGTAGTGGTATAGCGAGTTGGTGACGGAGACGTCGCTCGCCGAGCGGAAGCGGCTCGCGGCGGTCGCGGTGAACTCCGGCTCGAACTCGGCCTCGAGCTCGGCCATCACGGTCTTGCGCAGCGGCGTGGCGGCGTGCTCGAGGTGTCGGGTCGTCATCGCGCCGAAGCGCTCGCGGAGCAGGCGCCGGTTGACGCGAGCCGCGTTCTCGAAACCGCTGCGGGAGGCGTTGGAGTCGCCCATGCCGATGCGCGTCGTCGCCTCGATGAACTTCGTGACGCCCCCGGGCGAGAAGAAGATCGACGGGTCGACGGGGCGCCCGAAGAACATGTCGTCGTTGGAGTAGAGGAAGTGCTCCGCCAGCCCCGGGATGCGGTGCAGCTGGCTCTCGACCGCGTGGGAGTTGTGCGTCGGCAGCACCGAGAGGTCGCGGAAGTGGTCCTCGCTGCGCACGAGGGTGACGTCCGGGTGCTCGTCCAGCCAGCGCGGGCGCGGGGAGTCGGTGACGATGTAGATGTGCCGGATCCACGGCGCGTACATGTAGACGCTGCGCAGGGCGTACTTGAGCTCGTCGATCTGGCGGAAGCGCGCCGGAGCGTCGTCGCCCTCGCCCACCACGTAGCTCGCCATGCGGGCCGCACGGGCGCGCTGGAACTCCAGGTCGGTGCCGTCGACCCACGAGAAGACGATGTCGACCTCGAAGCGGATGTCGCTGACGAGCGGCTCGAACATGCCCTCGAACGTCGGCCAGGTACGGCCGTACGCCTCGACGTGGGCGTCGATGGCTTCGGCGACGGGGAGGCTGTTGCGCATGAGCGCGTTCTCGGCGGGAGTGATGATCTCCTCCTCGCCCACCTTCCACAGCTCGAGGCGGACGCCGCTGCGGGCGCCGTAGCGCAGCGATCCCGTGGAGGAGACGCGCGGGCGGAAGAGCTTGAAGACGGAGGCTCGCGGATACGGCGCGAGCACGCCCTCGGCCAGGAGCTGCGGCGGGGTGCCGCGCTTGTCGACCGTCTTCGCGTAGAAGGGCTCGGTCGCGAAGGCGCGCGCGAGAAGCGTCGCCAGCTCGGCGCCGAGCACGCGATCCACCGCGAGGAAGGGCGAGCCGTCGGTGCCGCGGATGAGGCGGTAGGGGAACTCGGCGGCGTCGAGGACCTCGCCGATGGCGATCAGGTCCTCGGTCCAGGCCGCGCGGGGCGTCGTACTCGAGTTCACCAGCGAGAACAGGCCGGCATGGACCACGACGTCGTCGCGGTCGAAGTGGCGCGGGCGCAGGAGCGGTGACGGAAGAGCACGGACGGAAGGCATGATTCACATTATCCGCCGTGGATTTCGTCCGTGTGACCGGGGCGTCGTCTTGACAGCGACCGCGGGCCCGCACGGTCAGCGCGAGAGCGACTCCAGACGGTCCCCCGCCTTCTCCGCGGCCTTCGCGGCCCGCCTGGCGCGGTGCCGCTCCTCGGCGGCGACGACCCCCAGCGCGAAGGCCCCCTCCCCGCTGCGATCGGCCTCCTCCAGGATCAGCGCGCGGGCGGCGAGCGCGTCGCGCTCCTCCCCCAGGGCGTCGGCGAGGTCCTCGCCCGCCTCGGCGAGCGAGCGGCGCCGGGCGCCGACGGCCTCGGGGACGACCGAGCGCCACGCCTCCACGGTGTAGCGGAGCCGCTTCGCCGCCTTCCGCAGGTCGTGCCGGGCCTCGAGCGCGCCCCCGGCCGCAGCGGCGCCCGCCGCGGAGATGCGCGCGAGGTCCTTCGCGACGGAGCGGCGCACCAGCGCAGTCGCGCTCGAGCCCGCCCGCGCAGTGCGGGGCGGATCCGCGAGCACGGCGTCGAGCGAGGCGAGCAGCGCGAGGTAGCGGCCGCCGCGCAGAGTGCGGTCGACGCGGCGCAGCGCCGAGGCGTGCCGGTGCTCGATCTCCTCCAGCAGGGCGGAGGGAGTGCTCGGGGCGCCCTCGACGGCCGCCAGGGAGGCGCGGAACCGCTCGGCGAGCACCTCCTGATCGCGGGCCGCGCCCAGGACCCCGCCCAGCCAGCGCAGCTCGTCCCGCACCGGGTCGGTCGCCGCACGGTCGAGCACGGAGCGGGAGGCGGCGAGGACGGAGCGGAGCCGGCGTGCGAGCACGCGCATCCGGTGCAGGGCGTCATCGGCCTCGAGGCGCACCCGCGGGTCGACGGCGCGCAGCTCGCGCAGGAGTGAGCGGACCGCGGCGAGCGCCGCCTCCCCGCCGTTCCGCGGATCCGGAACCGTCTCGTGGATCGGGCCGCCGGTGGCCCGGGCGAGCTTGGAGGCGCTGGCGGCGGGGCGGGCGCCCGCGGAGAGGAGGCGCCGCTCGATCTCGTCGAGGACACGCTCGCCCTCGTCGCGCGGGACGTCGACGAGCTCGACCTCCCACTCCCTCCAGCGCCGCTCGCGGCCGGTGCGCTGGTCGCGAGCGATCACCAGGTCGTCGGCGATCTCGGCGAGCTCCCGCCCGTGGGAGTCGAGGGCGCGGGTGATCGAGCGGACCGTCTCCAGGAGCGCCAGCGGCTCGAGCGGCGCGCGCCCCACCTGCCCGAGCACCGGCTCGCGGACGGCGGACGGGACCGTGCGCGAGGCCGTGAGCTCCGCGTGGATCTCCGTGCGGCCGGAGGAGCCGGGCAGCTTGACGTGCCAGCCCTGGTCGGATCCGCCCTCGCGGCGGCGCAGCGTGATCCGCGTCCGGGAGAGAGCGCGGTCGGCGGTGTCGAAGTACTCGGCGCGGAGGGTCACCGGCTCCTCCGTGCGGACGCCGGCGACGCTCCCGGCGCCGGTCAGGTCGGGCAGCCGGGTGCCCGCGTCGACGTCGTACTTGCGCTCGACCTCGGTCTGCACTCTCCGCGCACCGCCCGCCCGGGACGTCGCCGACTCGTTCTCCGCACCGCTGGCCATGCTCCATTGTGATCACGCCCGACGCTGCTGCGGCACCCCGGGGCGGCCGGGGGTGCCCTCGCCCTAGGCTGGAGCGATGACCGCGCCCGTTCCGCCCGTCGCCCGCCGCGTCCCCCTCGAGCGCCGCCACCACGGCGACGTGGTGGTCGACCACTACGAGTGGCTGCGCGAGAAGGAGAGCCACGAGGTGATCGCGCACCTCGAGGCCGAGAACGCGTACACCGAGGCGGTGCTCGCTCCTCTCGCCCCGCTGCGCGAGCGCCTGTTCGAGGAGATCCGGTCGCGGACGAAGGAGACCGACCTCTCGGTCCCCGTCCGGGAGGGCTCCTGGTGGTACTTCTCGCGCTCCTACGAGGGCCGCCAGTACGCCGTGCACTGCCGGGCGCCGATCAGCGGGCCGGACGACTGGACGCCGCCGTCGATCGCCGAGGGCGGTCCGCTCGAGGGCGAGCAGGTCGTCCTGGACGGCAACGCGGAGGCGGACGGGCACGACTTCTTCTCGCTCGGCAGCTTCGACGTGTCGGCCGACGGCACCCGGCTGCTCTTCGGCACCGACGTCGAGGGCGACGAGCGGTACACCCTCCGCATCCGCGACCTCGAGACCGGTGAGGACCTGCCGGACGTGATCGAGGGCACGGGCGGCGGAGCGACCTTCGGTGCCGACGCGCGCTTCGTCTTCTACCCGACCGTCGACGAGTCCTGGCGCCCCGACACCGTCTGGCGGCACGAGGTCGGCGCCGGGACCCCGGACGAGGTCGTCTTCGCCGAGCCCGACGAGCGCTACTGGATCGGCGTGGGCCTCACCCGCAGCCGCCGCTTCCTCGTCATCGAGATCGGCAGCAAGATCACGAGCGAGTGCCTGCTGCTGGACGCGTCCGACCCGACGGGCTCCTTCCGCTCGGTGTGGCCGCGCCGCGAGGGCGTGGAGTACGAGGTCGAGCACGCCGTCGTCGACGGGCGCGACCGCCTGCTGATCGTGCACAACGACGGCGCCCTCGACTTCGAGATCGTCGAGGAGCCGGCCGACCTGTCGCTCGACGCCGACGCCCGGGCCCGCGAGCGCCGCGTGGTGGTGCCTCACCGCGAGGGCCGTCGGATCGAGGGCGTCGACGCCTTCGCCGGGCACGTCGTCGTCTCCTACCGCGCCGACGGCGCCACCCGGCTCGGGCTGCTCCGCGAGGACGGCACCGGAGCGCGGCTCGAGGAGATCGTCTTCGACGAGCCGCTCTACGACGCGGGCCCGGCGGGGAACCCGGAGTGGGAGCAGCCCTCTCTCCGCCTCGCCTACACCTCGTTCGTCACCCCCTCGACCGTGCTCGCGCTCGACGTCGCGACGGGCGAGCGCACGGTGCTCAAGCAGCAGCCCGTGCTCGGCGACTACGACCCCGCGCTCTACGTGCAGCGGAGGGAGTGGGCGGTCGCCGAGGACGGCACGCGGGTGCCCCTGTCGCTCGTCTGGCGCCGCGACGCCGCCGACCCGGACGCCTCCCCCGCGCCGCTCCTCCTCTACGGCTACGGCTCCTACGAGGCCAGCATCGACCCGGGCTTCTCGATCGCGCGCCTCTCGCTGCTGGACCGGGGAGTCGTGTTCGCGATCGCGCACGTCCGCGGCGGCGGCGAGATGGGCCGCTCCTGGTACGAGAACGGGAAGACGCTGGCGAAGCGGACGACCTTCACCGACTTCGTCTCCGCGGCGCGGCACCTCGTCGACGCGGGCTTCACCACTCCGGACCGCCTGGTCGCGCAGGGCGGGTCGGCCGGCGGCCTGCTGATGGGCGCGGTCGCGAACCTCGCCCCGGAGGCGTTCGCCGGCGTCCTCGCGCAGGTGCCTTTCGTCGACGCGCTCACCTCGATCCTCGACCCGTCGCTCCCGCTCACGGTGATCGAGTGGGACGAGTGGGGCGACCCGCTGCACGACGCCGAGGTCTACGCCTACATGAAGTCGTACTCGCCCTACGAGAACGTCCGCGAGGACGTGCAGTACCCCCGGATCCTCGCGACGACGAGCCTCAACGACACCCGGGTGCTCTACGTGGAGCCGGCGAAGTGGGTGGCCAGGCTCCGCGAGGTCGGCGCTCCCGCGCTGCTGCGCACCGAGATGACCGCGGGACACGGCGGAGTGAGCGGACGCTACGAGCGCTGGCGCGAGATCGCGTTCGAGTACGCCTGGACGCTGGACGTGCTCGAACTGGCCTGAAAGCCCCGCCGCAAGCCCCTCCGCCCGTCGCCCGCGGCCAGTAGGGTTCGGGGTGCCGACGGAGGGAAGAGCATGAGCGCAGGCCTGTCGATCGACCGCATCGCCGCATGGGTGGCGGACCAGAGGTGGTACGCGAGCAAGGGGCGGCGCCCCGAGCTGGAGGTCCGCGGCGCCTGGTCGCTGCACCCCGGCGAGGCGGAGGTGGTGGACCACCTCTTCATCGACCGGGCGGGGACGAGCCCGGTGCTGTACCAGGTGCCGGTGACCGTCCACGCGGCTCCGGTGCCCGGGCTCGAGGACGCCCTCGTCTACTCCGACGACGCTCACTTCGTGTACGACGCTCCGCGCGACCCGGTGTTCGCCCGTGCCCTGCTGGGCATGATCGCCGACGGCGGCCGCTCCGACGAGGACGGCGCCCGGGGCGGCGCCCGCGCCGAGGGCCACCGGCAGCCGGGGGCCGCGATCGGGGCGTTCGCGTCCTCGAAGGTTCTCAGCGGCGAGCAGTCGAACACCTCGGTGATCGTCCGCACCACCGCCGACGACGGATCCGACGCGACCCCGGTGATCGTCAAGGTCTTCCGCGCCCTCCACCACGGCGACAACCCGGACGTGACGGTGCAGTCCGCGCTCAACGCCGCCGGGAGCGCCCTCGTCCCGCCCGTGATCGGCAACGTGACCGGCGAGTGGGACGACGAGGGCGAGGAGACGGGCCGCGCCTTCGGGCACCTCGCCTTCGCCCAGGAGTTCCTCCCCGGCGTCCAGGACGCGTGGCGCGTCGCCCTCGAGGCGGTCGCCGCCGACTCCGACTTCACCGGCCCCGCCCGCGAGCTGGGCCGCGCCACCGCCGAGGTGCACGCGACGCTCGCCGAGGTCATGCCGACCGAGGACACCACGTCCGAGGTCGTCGAGCGGATGGTCGCGACCATGCGCCGGCGCCTGCGCATCGCATCGGCCGAGGTCCCCGTGATCGCGGAGGACTCCGAGGCGATCGACGCCGTGTTCCACGCCGCCGAGACCGCGCCGTGGCCGAGGCTCCAGCGCATCCACGGCGACTACCACCTCGGACAGGTCCTGTCCGTGCCCGACCGCGGCTGGGTGCTCCTCGACTTCGAGGGCGAGCCGCTGCGGCCCATGCACGAGCGCCGTCTTCCCGACGTGGCCCTGCGCGACGTGGCCGGGATGCTGCGCTCCTTCGACTACGCGGCCGGCGCGCACGAGCAGGCCGAGCCGGGCGCCTCGAGGGCGGCCTGGGCGGCGGCGAGCCGCGCCGCGTTCCTCGAGGGCTACACCGAGCGGGCGGGCGACGCGGTCACCGCGCACCGGGCGGTGCTCGACGCGTTCGAGCTCGACAAGGCCGTCTACGAGGCGATCTACGAGGCGCGCAACCGGCCGGCGTGGCTGTCGATCCCGGTCGCCGCAGTGCAGCGCCTCGCCGGACGCTCGTAGGGTGGCAGGCATGAGCGACGACACCGACGACAAGAAGCCCCTGGACCCGCTGAGCGACTTCAGCATCCCGGGCGACACCGACCTGCACACGAGCGGCGACGCCTCGGGCGCCGACGGCGACGAGGTCGCGGAGCCCGGAGCGGACGAGGACTGACCCGGCTGCTCCGCGGGGCCGGCCTCGGCTCGGCTCCGCGGGGCCGGCGGCCGTCCTAGCCCAGCGGGACGAGCGGCTCGACCGCCGGACCCTCCAGCACCGTCCCGTCGGCCGCGAAGCGCGAGCCGTGCAGCGGGCAGTCCCAGCTGCGCTCCGCGTCGTTCCAGGTGACGATCCCGCCCAGGTGCGGGCACACCGCCGACACCGCGCAGCGCCTCCCCTCCACGGTGGAGACCGCGACGGGCTGCAGCCCGTCGCGTGCGAGCGACCCCTGGCCCTCCACCGGCACCACCCCGGCCGAGCGGGGGGCGCGCAGAGCGGAGGACCAGCCCCGCGCGCACCAGGCACCCACCGCGAGCCCCGCACCGAGCCCCTCCGCCATCACCCGCGGCAGCGTGGGCCGGCGGTGCAGCGTCCTCGCCCAGGCCGGCGTCTCGCCCTCGAGGTCGGCGACGAGCGTCAGCGCGGCCTGGACCGCGTTGGTCATCCCCCACTTGTCGAAGCCGGTCGCGAGGAAGATCCGTCCGCGGCCCCGCGGCAGCCAGCCCACGAACGGCACGCGGTGGAACGGCTCGTAGTCCTGGGCGCTCCACTGCGCGACCGGCTCGGCGCCCGGGAAGGAGCGTCGCGTCCAGGCCACGAGGTCCGCGACTGCTTCCGAGGTGACCGGTCTGCGGCCCACGGGGTGGCCGTTCCCCCCGACCAGGAGGAGCCGCTCGCCGTCGCGCTCGGCGTCGCGCACGGAGCGTGACGGCTCGTCGACCGAGAGGTACATGCCGTCCGGGATCGGCGCGTCCGTGCGGAACGCGACCGCGTAGGACCGCAGCGCCGCGAGCTTGGCGAAGTACAGCCCGCGGTCGAGGATCGGCGCCCCGGTGAGCAGGTAGGCGCGGTCGCCGGTCACCGGCCCGGCACTGGTGCGCACCTGGACGGGAGCGGTGGCGCGCATCCCGAGGGCCCGCACACCCTGCACCAGAGTGCCCCCGGCGGCGCGGAAGTCGGCGGCGAGGGCCGTGAGGACGTCCATCGGGTCGAACTGGGCCTGGTCGTCGAGGGCGACCGCAGCCGTGCTGGGGAACGGGACGTCGAGCTCGCCGACGAGCCGCGTCGCAAGGCCGAAGCGGCGCGCGGTCGCGTGCTCCTTCAGCACGGCGTCCACGCCCTCGGGAGTCTGCGCGTAGCTGTACGCGGTCCGCCTCTGGACGGGCACTCCCGCCCCCTCGCAGTAGTCGAGCAGCCAGCGGAAGCCCGCGAGGTTCGCCGCGACGTAGGCCTCGGTCACGGCGGGGATGTTGCGGCCGGCGATCAGGGAGAGGTGGGCTCCCTGCAGGAGGCTCAGCTTAGCGGTCGTGTTCCCGGTGGCGACCGCGCCGACCTCGCGCGCCTCGAGCACCAGCACGCGCCGGCCGGTCCGCTGCAGCAGGAGCGCGGTGACCAGACCGGTGAGACCGGCCCCGACCACCACGTCGTCGTAGTGCGCACCGGGGGCGAACTCGTCGGAGGGGATCGGAGCAGCGGCCGCCCGCCACAGGGATCGGGGCGGCGGCGCGGACGTGGTCGCGGCCTCTGGAGTCATCGGGAGTCCCTCCGCTCGGGGGCCGAGCGGCCCGCGAGCGACGCTACGCGGCGCCTCCGGGAGCGTCACGGTGTTGACACACCGCGGGCGGAGGACTCAGAGCCAGCCCCAGCGCTTGAACAGGCGGTGCAGCACCACGCTCGAGCCCACCATCGCGACGAGCGCCGCCGGATAGCCCCACGCGACGTGCAGCTCGGGCATCACGTCGAAGTTCATGCCGTAGATGCTCGAGATCATGGTGGGTGCGAAGAAGATCGCCGCCCACGCGGAGATCCGCTTGACCTCGTCGTTCTGCTGGTTGCCCACCTCCGCCAGCTTCTTCATGTCCTCGTTCTGGCGCTGCGCCACCAGGGTGGCGTTCACGGCCAGGATCTCGCGCAGCGTCGTGCGGAAGCCGTCGACGCGCTCGGTGACGAGCGCGACGTGGTCGGCGACGTCGCGGATGTAGCGCCGCAGCTCGACATCCGACTGGAAGACCTCGAAGTCGGTCACGAGGCGCCCGAGCATGCCGGTCAGCGGCGCGACCGCGCGCTGGAAGTCGAGGACCTCCTGGCTCAGCTCGTAGATGCGGCGGGACACGGCCGGGTCCCCCTCGAAGACCTGCGCCTCGATCTCGTCGATGTCGTTCTCGAGGCCCGCGACCACGGGCGAGTACTGGTCGACGACGGCGTCGAGGATCGCGTAGAGCACGGCCACCGGGCCGACGCGCAGCAGCTCCGGATCCGCCTCCATCCGCCGGCGCACCAGCGAGAGATCGGGCTTCTCGGAGTGGCGGACCGTGACCACGAAGTTCGAGCCCACGAACAGGTGCAGCTCGCCGAAGTCGACCTCCTCGCGCTGATCGGAGTAGCTGGCCGCGCGCAGCACCACGAACATGTCGCTGCCGTAGCGCTCGAGCTTGGGCCGCTGGTGCGCGCTGATCGCGTCCTCGAGCGCGAGCGGGTGCATCGAGAACTCGTCCTCGAGCGCCGCCAGCTCGGCCGCGTTCGGCCGGTAGAGGCCGATCCACGCCATCGCGTCCGGCAGCTTCTGCAGGGCGGCGAGCGCCTCCGGGATGCTGCCCGGCGAGACGACGCGGCGGCCGTCCTGGTAGATCGCGTTGTCGACGGTGCTGGTGCGGGCCGGCTCGTCGTCCGGGCGCAGCCGCTGGATGGGCGACGTGTCCTCGGCGGCGGCGCGAGTGCGCGAGCCCAGACCGAGGATCGTCGCGGGGACGCGGGGCAGCTTCACGACCATCTCCTCTGCTCGACCGACGCCCTATTCTGCACCTCCGGATGAACGGGAGGTGTCCGCTGCGCCGCCGGTGTCGGAGGGTCTCACTAGCCTGGAGTCGCTCCCCCGGACGACGCAGAGGAAGGACGACCGTGAAGCTGCTGCACACCTCCGACTGGCACATCGGCCGCACCTTCCACGGTCACTCCACCACGGCGGCGCTCGCGACGGTGCTGGAGGCCCTGGTCGAGACGGTGCGGGTCGAGCGGGTCGACGCGGTGCTGATCGCGGGCGACGTCTTCGACTCCGCGGTCCCCGCCGCGGAGCACTACACGCTGCTCACCCGCACGCTCGAGGAGATCCGCGCGGCCGGCGCCGAGGTCGTCCTGACCAGCGGCAACCACGACTCCCCCGCCCGGCTCGGCTTCCAGGCCGGGCTCCTGCGCGGAGCGGGGGTCCACGTCCTGACCGACCCGGAGGCGTACGCCGAGCCGGTCGTGCTGCGCGACTCGTCCGGCCTCGAGGTCGGCGTCCACGGGATCCCCTTCCTCGAGCCCGCGCTCTACCGCCACCGGCACCCCGAGGAGCAGCTCCGCCGCCACGAGGACGTGCTCGCCTTCGCGATGGGGCGGGTGCAGGCCGCCGCCGAGGCGGCGGGTCGTCCCTGGGTCGTGCTCGCGCACTGCTTCGCGGTCGGAGCCCCGGCCGCGGTCCTCGAGCGCGACATCACGGCGGGCGGGCTCGACTACGTCTCGGTCGAGCACTTCGCCGCGGCCGACTACGCGGCGCTCGGGCACGTCCACGGGCGCGCCGAGCTGCTGCCGGGCGTGCGCTACTCCGGAGCGCCGCTGCACTACTCGTTCGGCGAGGCGTCGAAGCCGCGCGGCGCCTGGCTGGTGACGATCGGGCCCGGGGGGCTCGAGGGCGTCGAGTGGTCGCCGCTCCCCGTGCCGAGGAGGCTCAGTGTGATCGAGGGCGAGCTCGAGCAGCTGCTGCGCGATCCCTCCCTGGCCGAGGTGGAGGGCGACTGGGTCTCGGCGGTGCTCACCGATCCGGTGCGCCCGCTCGACGCGATGGCGCGCCTGCAGTCGCGCTTCCCCGGCTGCGCGACGCTCGAGCACCGGCCCCCGCACGCCGCGGCCGAGCCGCGCGCCTACGCCGAGCGGATCCGCGGGCGGAGCGACGTGGAGGTCGTCGACGACTTCCTCGCCCACGTCCGCGGCGGCCACGGCGCCACGGAGACCGAGCGCGCCCTCACCCTCGACGCGCTCGCAGCCGTCGAGGCCGAGGCTCTGCGGTGAGGATCCGCCGACTCGCCTTCGCCGGGCTCGGACCCTTCCGCGCCGAGCAGTGCGTCGACTTCGACCGACTCGAGGACGTGGGCGTGTACCTCATCGCCGGGCGCACCGGAGCGGGCAAGTCGACGATCCTGGACGCGATCGCGTTCGCGCTCTACGGCTCGGTCCCCCGCTTCGACGGCACCGCCTCGCGCCTCCGGAGCGACCACAGCGGCCCCGAGGACGAGACGTTCGCCGAGCTCGAGTTCGAGGCGGCGGGGCGGGTCTACCGCGTCCGGCGCTCGCCCGAGTACGAGCGGCCGAAGCGGCGCGGCACCGGCACGACGACCCAGCCGGCGAAGGTCGAGCTGCTGGAGCGGGTCGACGGCTCCTGGGTCGGGCTCTCGTCGAGCGCGAAGGAGGTGGGCGCCGACATCGGCCGGATCGTCGGCCTGACGAAGGACCAGTTCCTCCAGGTGATCCTGCTGGCGCAGAACCGCTTCCACGAGTTCCTGCTCGCGAAGAACGACGACCGGCAGCGGCTCCTGCGCACGCTCTTCGCGACCGAGCGCTTCGATCTGCTCCGCCGCCGCCTGCTCGAGCAGCGCGATGCCGGCGCCGTCGGGCTCGAGGAGGAGCGCGCGGCCGTGACCGCGCTCGCGGACGAGGCCGTCCGGCTCCTGGACGACGAGGCCGAGCCGCCCCTGCCGGACGCCGCCTGGTTCGCCGGGCTGCCGGCGCGGCTCGCCGCTCCGCTCGAGGCCGCCCGGGCCGGCGCCGCCTCGGCCGACGCGGCGCACGAGGCCGCGGGCACTGCTCTCGACGAGGCCCGGCGCATCGCCCGGGGGCAGGAGCGGCGCCGGCGCGCTCTCATCGAGGCGGAGGAGCTCGCGGTCGCCGAGGCGCACGTCGAGCAGCAGCGGGCCGGGATCGAGCGCGCGCGCCGGGCCGACGGCGTGCTGCCGCTGCTCCGCTCGGCCCGGGCAGCCGCCGAGAAGGAGCGGGCCGCCCGACAGCAGCGCGACCTCGCCGCCGACGCCTACGGGGACTCGTCTGCGGGCTCGGCCGCCGAGACGGCCGAACGGCTCGCCGCCGTCCTCGGCGCCCTCGCCGAGGGGCTGGCCGACGAGCGCCGACTCCCCGACGCGGAGCGCTCCGCCGAGCGGTCCGCGCGCGCCGAGCAGGCGGCGGCGACCGCGCTCGCCGGGATCGAGGCGGAGCTGCGCGGGCTGCCCGCCCGGGTCGACGCGCTCGCCGCCGAGGAGGAGTCCCTCGCCGACGAGGCCGCCGCCGTCCCCGCGCGCGTCGACGAGCTCGCCGTGCTCGAGCGGAGGATCGCCGCAGCCCTCGAGCGCGATCTCACCGCGGCGAGCCTGCAGCGGCTCCGCACGGCCTACGCGGATGCGGCGCGCGTCCACGGGGAGCGCGCCGCGGAGCAGTCCGCCCTGATCGCGCGCCGGTTCGCCGGTTTCGCCGGGGAGCTCGCCGAGCGGCTGGAGCCGGGCGAGCCCTGCCCGGTCTGCGGCTCGTGCGAACACCCCCGCCCGGCCGAGCACGACGGCCCGACGACGGTCGGCACCGACGACCTCGACCGGGCCCGCGCCGCGGTGGAGCGCGCCGCCGCCGCCCTCGACGGCGCCCGCGAGCGCGAGGGTGCCGCGGCCCTGGCTCTGGCGGCGCTGAAGGAGCGGGTGGGCGGGGACGCGGACCCGGAGTCGCTCCGCCCAGCGCACGAGGAGCGGCTCGCCTCGGCCCGCGCGGCGGCCGCCCGCACCGAGGAGCTCCGGCGTGAGCGCACCCGGCTGCGCTCCCGGATCGACGCTCTCACGACCGGACGGGACGCCGCTCGCGAGGAGCACCGCACCCGCGCCGACGAGTCCGCCCTCGCCGCCGAAGCGCTGCGGGTGCTGCAGGAGCGCGTCGAGGCCTCCCGTGACGGTGCGGCGAGCGTCGCCTCACGGGTCGAGCAGCTGAGCGCCGAGCGCCGCCGGGCCGTCGCCCTGGTCGAGGCCGAGGAGGCGGCCGTCTCGCGGGCCGAGGCCGCCGCCGCCGCCCGGGAGGAGCTCGCCGAGGTCCTCGGCGAGCGCGGCTTCGCGACCGCCGAGGAGGCCGAGTCGGCCGCGCTGGCCAGCGGGGACCGGGCGCGGGCCGAGGCCGTCGTCGCCGAGCACGAGCGGCGGCGGAGCGCGACGGAGGCGGTGCTGTCCGACCCGGAGCTCCGCGAGCTGCCGGGCACGGCCGTCGACGTCGCCGCCGCTGAGGAGCGCTCGCGCGAGGCCTCCGCCCGTCGCGACGAGGCGCGAGCCCGCCTCTCCGTGCTCGAGCACCGCTCGGAGCGCCTGGCCGAGCTCGCCGCGAAGGCCGCGGCCCGCCTCACCGTCCTGGGTGAGCGCCTCCGCCGCCACGAGGAGCTGCGCGCACTGGCCGAGACCGTCTCCGGCCGAGGGCAGAACACGCGCCGGATGGACCTCGAGGCCTTCGCCCTCGCCGGACGCCTGGAGGAGATCGTGACCGCGGCGAACCTCCGCCTCGACGCGATGACCAGCGGCCGCTACGCCCTCGCCCACGACGACTCGCTCGCCTACCGCGGTGCCGCCTCCGGCCTCGGGATCGACGTGCTCGACGCTTTCACCGGCGTCCGCCGGCAGCCCGCCTCGCTGTCGGGCGGCGAGACGTTCCTGGCCTCGCTCGCCCTCGCCCTCGGCCTCGCCGACGTGGTGACGGCGCAGTCCGGCGGCATCTCGCTCGAGACCATGTTCATCGACGAGGGCTTCGGCTCGCTCGACGCCGAGACGCTCGAGACGGCGCTCGGCACGCTCGACGAGCTGCGGTCGGGCGGGCGGACGATCGGCCTGATCAGCCACGTCGACGCGATGCGCGAGCGGCTGCCGATCGGCCTCCGCGTCGCGGTGGGGCCGCGCGGGGACTCGACGATCCTCACCGGCTGAGCGAGCGCACCGGAGCGCCGGGGTGACGAGGCCCCGCGCCCGCTGCGTCGGCTCGGAATGCAGGAGCGAGCGCGCCCGCGCCCGCTGCTAGGGTCGTGCGCAGTGACACGGGGTGCCCGCCAGGGCTGAGAGAAGACCCGTTGAACCTGATCTAGTTCGTACTAGCGAAGGGATGTCGCGAATGAGCATTCGCACGCCTGTCCACCCGACCCTCCCCGCCGACACGGCGCCCGACCGGGCGTCCGTGGGCCGCGATCTCGCCGAGCTCCGTGCCGCCGGACCGCTGGTGCAGTGCATCACGAACGCGGTCGTCACCGGCTTCACCGCCAACAGCCTGCTGGCCCTCGGCGCCAGCCCGGCGATGTGCGACCTGCCCGGCGAGGCGGGCGTCTTCGCGGGCCTGGCCTCGGCCGTGCTCGTCAACCTCGGCACGCCCGGAGCGGAGCAGCGCGAGGGTGCTCGCGAGGCGGTCGCCGCGGCCGGACGCGCCGGCACTCCGTGGGTGCTCGATCCGGTCGCCGTCGGCCCGCTGCCCGTGCGCACCGCTCTGGCGGTGGAGCTGCTCGAGGCGCGGCCCGCGATCATCCGCGGCAACGCCTCCGAGATCCTCGCCCTCGCGGGAGCCGGTGCGGGCGGCCGCGGCGTGGACGCCGTCGACACCGCCGAGCAGGCGCTCGACTCCGCCCGCGTCCTCGCCCGCCGCATCGGCGGCGTGGTCGCCGTCTCGGGAGCGGTCGACCTCGTCACCGACGGCGAGCGGGTCGTCCGGGTCACCGGCGGCCACCCGCTGCTGACCCGCGTGACCGGCGGAGGCTGCGCGCTCGGCGCCGTGATGGCGGCGTTCCTCGGCGCGGGCGCCCGCCCGCTGGACGCTGCCGTCAGCGCCTCCGCGGTCTGGGGCCTGGCCGCCGAGCGTGCCGCTGCGGCGAGCAGCGGTCCCGGGTCCTTCGCGGTCGGCCTCCTCGACGCCCTCGCTGCCCTCCAGCCGGCCGACGCCGAGGCCGGGGCGCGGATCGCATGAGCCTCGACCTCTCGCTCTACCTCGTCACGGACACCGCCCAGTGCGGCCCGCGCGGCGTGCCCGCCGTGGTCGCCGCCGCCGTCGGGGGCGGGGTGACGACCGTGCAGATCCGCGATCACGACGCCTCCGCCGCGGAGCTCGTCGCCCTGACCCGGGCCGTCGCCGCCGTCCTCGACGAGCGGACGACCCTGCTGGTCGACGACCGCGTCGACGTCGCCCTCGCCGCCCGCCTCGCGGGCGCCCGCGTCCACGGCGTCCACCTCGGGCAGGCCGACCTGCCCGTCACCGCCGCCCGCTCGCTGCTCGGTCCCGACGCGGTGATCGGGCTCACCGCGAACACCCCCGAGCACCTCGCCGCCGTCCGCGCCCTGCCCGCGGGGACGGTCGACTACCTCGGCGTCGGCGTCATCCGGCCCACCGCGACCAAGCCCGACCACCCCGCTCCCCTCGGTGTCGACGGGTTCGCCGCCCTCGCTGCGGCCACGGCGCTGCCCTGCGTCGCCATCGGCGGAGTCGGAGCCGCGGACGCGGGCCCCCTCCGCCACGCCGGCGCGGCCGGACTCGCGGTCGTGTCGGCGATCTGCACGGCCGCCGACCCCGCGGCGGCCGCACGTCTGATCCGAGCGGAGTGGGACCGGTGACCACCCGCGCCCGCATCCCCCGGGTCCTGAGCATCGCCGGCACCGATCCGACCGGCGGCGCCGGCGTGCAGGCCGACCTCAAGTCGATCGGCGCGCTCGGTGGCTACGGCATGGCGGTCGTCACTGCGCTCGTCGCGCAGAACACGCACGGCGTCCGCTCCCTGCACCTGCCGCCCGCCGCGTTCCTCCGCGAGCAGCTCGACGCGGTCAGCGACGACGTCACGATCGACGCGGTGAAGATCGGGATGCTCGCCACGGCCGAGTACGCCGGAGTCGTCTCCGAGTGGCTCGACGAGGTCCGGCCGCCCGTCGTGGTCGTGGATCCGGTGATGGTCGCGACCAGCGGGCACCGGCTGCTCGCTCCCGAGGCAGAGGACGCCGTGCGCGATCTGCTCCGCCGCGCCGACCTGGTGACGCCGAACCTCCCCGAGCTGGGCGTGCTCGCCGGAGAGCCGACCGCCTCCGACTGGCCGGCCGCGCTCGCGCAGGGGGCGGCGCTCGCCCGCGCCCTCGACGCCGCCGTGCTGGTGAAGGGCGGCCACCTCGACGGCCCCGCCACCCCGGACGCGATCGTCACTCCCGACGGCCTCGTGCGCGAGGTCCCCGGCGAACGCGTCGCCACCTCGAACACGCACGGCACCGGGTGCTCGCTCTCGTCCGCGATGGCGACGCTCCTGGCCGGGCGCGACGCCTCCTCCCACGCCCTGGTCGAGGCGCTGACGGAGGCCAAGGAGTGGTTGACCGGCGCCCTGCGCGCCGCCGACGCTCTCGAGGTCGGCACCGGCAACGGCCCGATCGACCACTTCCACCGGCAACGTCCCCCGGCGTTCTGCGCGGACGTCTGGGAGCGGACGCGGACGCTCCGCGACGAGATCGACGCGCTCCCGTTCGTGCGGGCCCTCGGCGACGGCTCCCTCGGGCGCGAGGACTTCGAGTGGTACCTCGAGCAGGACGCTCTCTACCTCACCGAGTACGCCCGTGTCCTGGCCGTGGCGGCGCAGCGTGCGCCGACCACCGCGGAGCAGGTCTTCTGGGCCGAGGGCTCGGCGTCCGCCCTCGCTGCGGAGGCGCAGCTGCACCGCGACCGGCTCGGGACCAGGGACTCGGCTCCGGCGCCCGTGACCCGCGGCTACACCGATCACCTGCTCGCGGTCGCCTCGCGCGGCGGCTACGGCGAGATCGTCGCCGCCCTGCTCCCCTGCTTCTGGCTCTACGCCGACGTCGGGACGCGCCTCGCCGCCTCGGGGCACCCCGAGCACCCCTACGCGGACTGGCTGCTCACCTACGGCGACCCGGTCTTCGCGGCCGCCACCGAGCGGGCGATCGCGATCACGGAGCAGGCCGCGCGGGACGCCTCGCCGAGGGAGCGCGCCGCGATGAGGGACGCGTTCCTGCGGTCCAGCCTGTTCGAGAGGGACTTCTTCGCCGCACCCCTCGCGCGGGCCGACTGAGCGCTCTCAGCCGGCCCGGTCGGGCGTGCTCAGCCGATCGCCTCGCGCAGGACGTGCATGAGGGCGTCGAGCTGCACGGTGTCGGCGGAGGCCGTCTCGGCGTCCGCGCCGTCGAGCGCGCGGGCGGCGAGACCGGCCTTGGCGTCGATCAGCTCCGCGATCTTCGCGTCGATCGTGTGCGCCGCGATGATCCGCCACGCCGTCACCGGCTCCTCCTGGCCGATGCGGTGCACGCGGTCGATCGCCTGCGTCTGCTCGGCCGAGGTCCACGACAGCTCGGCGAGCACCACGTTGGACGAGGCCTGCAGGTTCACGCCGACACCCGCCGCGGTGAGCGAGCAGACGGCGACCGACACGTCGGGGTCCTCGTTGAAGGCGTCGATCTGCGTCTGGCGGAACGCCGCGGTCTGGTCGCCCCGGATGGAGACGGACGTCAGCTCGCGCTTCTCGAAGGTGTCCTCCGCCTGGTCCATCACGTCGATGTGCTTCGCGAAGAAGACGACCTTGCCCACCGAGCGGGCCAGCTGCGAGGCGTAGTCGGCGGCCAGCGCCGCCTTGGCCTGGCCGATCCGGCGCACCATGGTGAAGACGTTCTCGCCGGTCTTGGCCGACTTCGACTCCTCGAGCTCGCTCTGCGCCACGATGCGGATGAACCGCTCGCGCTCGTCGTCGTCGAGCTCGTGGGTGATCGAGGCGGTGACCGCCCTGAAGCGCTGCAGCATGCGGGCGCCGAGCTCGCGCTCGGCCTTCTGGATGGAGCGCCCGAGGTCGTCGTCCAGCTCGACGGGCAGGTCGACGATCCGCTTCGACGGCAGGTCGGCGGCGACGTCGATCTTCTTGCGCCGGACGATGCCGAGGTCGATCACGGCCTCGCGCGCCTCCGGGTAGAAGCCCGTGTCGGCGGGGGTGAGGCCCGTCTCCTCGAGGCGGCCCATCAGCTCCGGGCCCGGCTTGGTCTCGTCGATCCAGCCGAGGAAGCGCCAGATGGCGCGGAAGTCGTCGACGTCGTTGATCAGCGGGGTGCCGGTCAGCGCGATCATCAGCGGATCGTGCCCCGGCGTCGTCTCGCGGATCCTCGACGCCAGCGCGAGCACGCTCTGCGAGCGCTGCGAGCGGAGGTTCTTGATGAAGTGCGCCTCGTCGACGACCATGCCGCGGAAGCCGAGGCTCCCGAGCCAGCCGATGTGCCGGTCGAGGATGTCGTAGTTGACGATGACCACGTCGGCGAACGCGTCGAGCGTGCCGCCGTCTCCGTGGATGACCGTGGCGCGCCGCTGCGGCGTCCAGTGCTCGACCTCGCGCGCCCAGTTCATCTTGACCACGTTCGGCACCACCGCGAGCAGCGGGTACGCCCCGACCACCGAGGCGGCGAGGAGGCTCTGCGCGGTCTTGCCCAGACCCGGCTCGTCGGCGAGCAGGAAGCTGCGGTGGCCCTCGCGGGCGCTCTCGATGAAGCGCGCCTGGTGCGGCATCAGCTCGCGGCCTCGCGGGGAGACCCGGTCGAGCTTCGGCGGCTCCGGGAGCTCCATGCTCGCGGCCCGTCCGCCCGCTCCGTACTCGAACGCCTTGAAGAGCGGCCCGAGCAGCTCCCAGTCGTCGAGCCGGCGGCGCGGCGCCGGAGCCGCGGCCTCGGCGATCGAGAAGTCCGGCGGGAGGAAGGGGTTCGCCAGCTGGCGGGCGCGCACCGACTGCGGCACGACCTGGTTGACCGGCACCTCGGGCTTGGGCTCCGGCTCGGTCACGATCAGCAGCTCGTCGGGGCTGAGCTCCGCGCCCGCCTCGAGCAGCCAGTCCCGGCGGAGCTTCTGCGCGGCCGCCGTGACGCCGGCCTCCGATTCGAGCAGCGCGATCAGGCTGGTGTCGCGGGCGGCCGTCTTGGCCAGGATCGTGGCGATGCCGTCGAGGCGCTTCATCTCCTCGGCGCGCTGCGCGTCGCTGAGCGAGGGATCGACCTTGACCCGCTTGCGCTCCTCGCGCATCAGGAGGGCGATCACCAGGAACTTCGTCCGGTTGGTCGGCCCGACCTTGCCGGTCTGGGCTTTCGCCTCCACCTCGCGGACGCGGCGGGCGAGGATCGGGATGATCCCCGCGTTGTCCACACCGCGCGAGCGCGATCGGGGTCGGCTCCCGGCGGCGTTCGACGCTCGTCGCGTCTGACCGGACTGACGCTGGCCGCTGCGAGCCATGCTCCTCCTCGATGTGTGACGGGGGGCGGAGGAGGGGTTCCCGCGCGCTGCCGTCGCCGTGCATCCGCCGGATCGCCTCCGGAGAGGCGTCGGGCGTCGGTGCATCCGGTGGCCGTCGGGAGCTCCGAGCAACGGGTCTGGGACCCGGTCGCAGCATCCCCGGCGTGCGGGTGCGCCGTCAGTCTACTCCTCGGCGCGGTTCGGGCGGCGCTGCGCCGCGCGGACGGTCGCGCTGGTCGTCATTCCGGGGTCGGGACGCGGATGACGAGGCCCGCCGCCACGAAGACGCCGACCGCGGCGAGGCTCAGCGAGGACCAGATCGCGTCCGGGAACGCGAACGGCAGCACCGGGTTCCACAGCACGAGCACCGGCACGAGCCCGATCAGCCAGAGGAGCGCGCGCGCCTGGATCGCGAACCAGCCGATGACCGCCGCGAGGATCGCGACCGGGTAGCGGATGAAGTCGTAGGCGTCGGAGCCGACGAGGGCGAGCCCGGCGAGCAGCACGATCGCGCCGAGGATCCCGGGCGCCAGCGCCATGCGCGCGCGGTCGCGCGAGGGGTAGCGGGCGGCGGTCGCGCGGGACGGCTTGCGGGTGCTCACCCCTCGATCGTAGGCGTCCGGATACCCCGCCCGGGTACTGCCCGCGGCGCGTAGGCTTGAGGAGTGATCGAGGACCTGAAGAAGCGCTCGCTGCACCGTGCCCGGATCCTGGGCGGCCAGATGCGCGGCCTCGAGCGGATGATCGAGAACGAGGACTACTGCGTCGACATCGTCACGCAGTCCCTCGCGATCCAGAAGTCGCTCGGCTCGCTGAACAAGCTCATCGTCGAGAACCACCTCCGCACGCACATCACCGCGATGTTCGAGGAGGGCGGAGACGCCCGCGAGGCGGCGATCGCCGAGCTCGTGAAGATCTTCGAGCTCTCCAACAACCGCTCGTGACCGCCGACCTCGTCGCCGCGGCGCGGGAGCGGCCGCTGCTGCTCGACGGGGGCCTGGGCACGGAGCTGGAGGAGCAGGGCGCCGCAGTGGACTCCTCGCTGTGGAGCGCCCGGGTCCTGCTGGAGGAGCCCGGCCGCGTCGTCGCCGCGCACCGCGCCTTCGCCGAGGCGGGCGCCCGGGTCGCGGTGACCGCGAGCTACCAGGTGTCCGCGAGCGGATTCGCGGCCGCCGGCCTGCCCCCGGGCCTCGTCGAGCGCGCCCTCCGGGAGAGCGTCGACCTGGCCCGGCGCGCGCAGAGCGGCTGGGTCGCCGCTTCCGTCGGTCCCTACGGCGCGAGCCTCGGCGACGGCTCCGAGTACCGAGGCGACGACGACCTCACCGTCGGCGAGCTCGCCGCCTGGCACCGCCCGCGCCTGGAGGCCCTGGCCGCGGCCGGGCCCGACCTGCTCGCCGTCGAGACGATCCCGTCGGTGCGGGAGGTGCGGGCCGTCGTGGAGGCCCTCGCCGGCTCCTCGGTCCCCGCCTGGATCTGCGTAAGCGGCCGTTCGGGACGCACCGCGGCCGGCGAGCCGCTGGCCGAGGCGTTCGCCGTCGCCGCCGCCTCCGGCGAGGTGGTCGGCGTGGGGGTGAACTGCTGCCCGCCCGGCGACGTCGCCGAGGCGGTCCGCATCGCCCGCTCCGTCACCGGCAAGCTGGTCGTCGTGTACCCGAACAGCGGCGAGGAGTGGGACGCCGTCGAGCGCCGCTGGACGGGCGACGCGGCCTTCGATCCCGCGCTGGTCGCCTCCTGGCGCGCAGCGGGGGCGGACCTGATCGGCGGCTGCTGCCGCGTGGGGCCTGCGGCGATCGCCGCTCTCGGCCGCAGCCTGGAGGAGGAGTCGTGACCACCCTGAGAGCCGTGCGCGGCGACCTCACCCGCGAGCACGTCGACGCGATCGTGAACGCAGCGAACTCGTCCCTCCTCGGTGGAGGCGGCGTCGACGGCGCGATCCACCGCGCGGGCGGCCCGGAGATCCTCGTCGAGTGCCGTCGGCTCCGCGAGACCGAGCTGCCCGACGGCCTTCCCGCCGGCTCCGCGGTCGCCACGACCGCCGGCCGCCTCCCGGCACGCTGGGTCGTGCACACCGTCGGTCCGGTCCACTCGAGGTCGGAGGACCGCAGCGCCGTCCTCGCCTCGGCCTACCGCGAGTCGGTGCGCACGGCCGTCGGTCTCGGTGCGCGGACCCTCGCCTTCCCGGCGGTCTCGGCGGGCGTCTACGGCTGGCCGATGGACGACGCAGCGCGCATCGCCGTGGAGTCGGTCCGCGCGGAGACCGCCGACGGCGCCCTCGACGAGGTCCGGTTCGTCCTCTTCTCCGCGGACGCCCTCGCGGCCTTCGAGGCCGCCCTGGCGGCGGAATGACGGAGGGGGAGCCGACCCTGCGGTCGACTCCCCCTCCACGGTGCTGCGCTAGGCCGTCTTCGGCCGTGCGAACTCGTCGTAGGGCAGCGTGATCGGGCGGGTCCTCGGAGGCATCCGCACGACCGCGTCGAGCGCCGGGCCCAGAGCCTCGCGCCAGGCGCGGTAGCCGTCCTCGTTGAGGTGCAGGCCGTCCGGCGAGCACTGCTCGAGCAGCCCGCCGTCCTCGCCCGCGAGCACCGGCCACAGGTCGAGGTAGCCCGCGTGCGCCGTGGGCGCGAACTGCCACAGGTGGCGGTTGATCTCGCGGATCTGCGGCGCGAACTCGTGTCCGCGCGGCAGGACCGAGGTCACCAGGATGCGCACGTCCGGCAGGTCGCGCCGGAAGGTGGCGACGATCGTCTCGATGTTGCGCACGACGTGCTCCGTCGTGCGGTGCCAGGCGAGGTCGTTGGTGCCGATCAGCAGCACCACCGTGTCCGGCTCCTGCGCGACCAGCTCGGCGAGCCTCGCGACGACGTCCGCCGTGGTGGCCCCTCCGACCCCTTCGTCGACGACCGTCGACTCCGTCAGCCACTCGCCCCAGGCTCCCGCCTGGATGATGCTGTCCCCGATGAAGAGGACCTTCCCCAGCTGGAGTCCGCGCCCCGCGTCCGTACTCGACCGTTCGCTCATCGTGCTCCTCTCGTCGGCGTCCCGGGCGGTCTCGCCGCCGCCGGACCCCTCCATTGTCACCGCTGCACCCGGCGCCCGCCAGGGGAGCGCTCGTCGCCGGAGTCCGGCAGGTCGGCCGCGGTGGCCGTGATGCGGTTGGCCATGCCGTTGAAGATGATGCCGTGGAAGGGCAGGATCGCGAACCAGTAGAGCCGGCCCGCGAGGCCCTGCGGGAAGAACACCGCGCGCTGCGTGTAGACCGAGCCGCCGTCTCCGGAGGGCTCGGCGCGCATCTCGAGCCAGGCCCCGCCGGGCACCTTCATCTCGGCGCGCAGGCGCAGGAGCTTCGGCCGCTCGATCTCCTCGACGCGCCAGAAGTCGAGGGCGTCGCCGGCGTGCAGGCGCGCGGAGTCGCGGCGCCCGCGCTGCAGGCCCACTCCCCCGACGAGGCGGTCCATCCAGCCGCGGATCACCCACGCGAGCGGGAAGGAGTACCAGCCGTTGGTGCCGCCGATGCCCTCGATGACGCGCCAGAGCTTGGCCGGGTCGGCGTGGGTGCGGCGCTCCTTGAGGTCCACGTAGACCGTGTGGCCGGCCCACTCCGGGTCGCTCGGCAGCGGGTCGCTGGGAGCGCCGACGACCTCCGCGTTCTGCCAGCTCGTCTCGATCTCGCCGGCCTGCATCTTGCCCAGCGCGAGGCGGACCGCGCGGCGGTAGGAGGTCAGCCCGCCCTCGGGATCGGGGATGAGCGCGCGGATGTCCTGCTCGTGCACGACGCAGTCGTACTGCAGCGAGGCGATGATGGGCACCGCGAGCGAGCGCGGGATCGGCGTGACCAGGTTGACCCACTGCGAGGCCAGCCACGGGGTGAACACCGGCAGGGACGCGATCGGCCGCTGCGGGAGCCCGGCCTCGACCGCGTAGCCGTTCATCATCTGGCCGTAGCGGAGCACGTCGGGCCCGCCGATGTCGAAGGTGCGGTTGAGCGTGGCGTCCTCGAGCGACGCGGAGCCGATCAGGTAGTGCAGCACGTCGCGCACGGCGATCGGCTGGATGAAGTTGCGCACCCACTGCGGCGCGGGCATGTACGGCAGCACATCGGTGAGGTGGCGCACCATCTCGAAGGAGGTTGACCCGGAGCCGATGATCACGCCCGCCTGCAAAGCGATCGTCGGCACTCCCGACTCCATCAGGATCCGGCCCACCTCCGCGCGGGAGCGGAGGTGCTTCGACAGCTCCTGGCCCTCCGGGTGCAGGCCGCCGAGGTAGACGATGCGGCCGACGCCGGCCGACTCCGCGGCCGTGGCGACGTTCTGCGCCGCGCGGCTCTCGACCTCCTCGAAGTGGGCGTGGTCGTTGCCCGAGCCCATCGAGTGGACGAGGTAGTAGAGGACGTCGACGCCCTCGACCGCGGCCTCCAGCGACTCCGGATCGCCGAGATCGCCCTGGGCGACCTCGACCTCCTCCGCCCACGGCACGTCGACCAGCTTGCGCGGGTCGCGCACCAGAACGCGCACCCGGAAGCCCGCCTCGAGGAGGCGCGGCGTCAGTCGGCCGCCGATGTAGCCGGTCGCGCCGGTGACGAGCGCGAGGGGGCGCGCCGAGTCGGAGGGGGTTTCGCTCATGCGGCCACGGTACGCCGATGCCCCACCCGCCTCCCCCGCTGGTGCAAGCCCGCGGCCCCTGCTAGGCGGCACTCGGCATCCCACTCAGACGATGCCGAGGACCTCGCGCACGCGCAGGACGTCGTGGTTCATCTGGCGGATGAGCGGCTCGACGCCCTCGTAGGCCACCTGGCCGCGGATCCGGCCGACGAAGGACACGTCGACCACGCGGTCGTAGAGGTCGAGGGTGTCGAGGGTCTGGTCGAGCACGTAGGCCTCGACCTGCTTGGGCGGCACTCCGACGAAGGTGGGGTTGCTGCCGACCGAGATCGCGGCGGGATGCGTGACGCCGTCGGTGGTGAGCCGGCCCGCGTAGACCCCGTCGGCCGGGATCAGGCCCTGCGACTCCGGCGAGAGGTTGGCCGTGGGGAACCCGAGCTCGCGCCCGCGCTTCGCCCCGTGCACCACCACTCCGCGGACCACCGGCTCGTGCCCGAGCAGGCGCGTCGCGTGCTCCACGTCGCCCTCGGCCAGCAGCTCGCGGATCCAGGTGGAGGAGACACGGCGGCCGTCCTCGGGCCGCACGTCGTCGATCAGCTCCACCTCGAAGCCGTGCTGCCCGCCGAGCACGCGCAGCAGGTCGACGTCGCCCGCTCCCCGCGCGCCGAAGCGGAAGTCGGAGCCGACGAGGACCACGCGGGCCTCGAGCGCCTCCACCAGCACCTGCTGGACGAACTGCTCGGGCGAGAGCGCCCGGAACTCCTCGTCGAAGGTGAGCAGCAGCGTCGCGTCCACGCCGGTCCCCGCGAGGAGCTCGAGCTTCTGCTCGTTGCCGACCAGGACGGGCGGGCACTTCTCCGGCGCGATCACGCTGAGCGGATTGCGGTCGAAGGTGACGACGACCGCGGCGAGCCCCTGCTCGCGGGCCCGCTCGTGCAGCCGGCCGATGACGGCCCGGTGCCCGGAGTGGACGCCGTCGAACTTGCCGATCGTGACGGCCGAGGGTCCGATCCCGGCCAGGTCGCCGGGGCGGGTCTCGACGCGCATCAGGCGGTCGCCCGGGCCGCGCGCCGCCCCTGCACTCGGAGCCACCAGAGGCCGAGCACGGGCAGGACGAGAGGGATGAGCAGGTAGCCGGCGCCGAAGGCCGCCCACACCGTGGACTGGCGCCCGAACGGGTCGGCGCTGGAGAGCCCGAGCAGCTGCGGCGCGAGGAGGCTCAGAGCGCCGACCACGAGCACGCCCACCAGCTCGAACGTGATGGTCACCCAGGCGACGCGCTGCCAGGCGCGGCCGGGGATGATCAGCGCGACGGTCGCGACGATGTACACGACGGCCGAGAGCGCCGAGAGCGAGAACGCCAGCGGCGCTTCGTCGAAGCGGTCGAGGATCTGGAAGACGGAGCGTCCCGTCGCGGCGAGCGCCAGGATCCCGTAGACGACGACCAGGAGGCTGCCGATCCCGCGCGAGCGGGAGGAACGGGTCGGCTCTCCGCTCCCGGGGGCCGAGGGGACTAAGGGGTCGTGAGCGGCCCGTCCGGACGCATCGCTGGCTGGTTTCGACATCGCACGTCCATGCTAGGCGCTCGCCGGGCCGGGCCCGGTGGCGGGCGGGATCAGGCGCTCTGGAAGAACCAGATCTGGTGCATCCGGTAGACCATGACCGCGATCGAGAGGCAGGCGACGCCCAGGATCACGGTGCTCCAGCGGCTCCGCTCGATGAGCGCCCAGAAGCCGGCCGCGAGCGGCAGGAGCAGCGCCGAGATCAAGTAGATGTAGTACTCCGGCAGGCTCCCCGACGGGCGGTTGCCGACCAGCGGCGACACGATCGCGACCGCCAGCTGGACGATCAGGAGCAGCTCGACGATCGCCGTCGCACCGACCGAGACGTCGGAGGGGCGGCGGGCGAGCAGCCCGAGCACGAGGCAGAGCAGGCCGGCCGCGACCGCGATCCCCACCTGGAGGATCGTGAACCACTCGATCACGAGGCGGCCGTCCGGAGGTCCTCGGTGGGGAAGTTGACGACGCTCTTGAGCTGGGTGCCGCGCCGCTCGGCGAGGCCGATCAGCCGCTCCCCCGGGCCGACCGCGGCGAGGAGGCCCTTCACGCCCGCGACCGCCTCCGGGGCCGGGATGCGCTTGCCGTTCGCGAGATCGCCCGCCTCCTGGGCGTCGAGGCGCAGCAGCGGGAACAGCTCGCCGGCGACGAGCGTCGGCGGCAGCAGCGCGTCGGGGACGTCCAGCTCCTCGATCTCGCCGGCCTGCGCCACGGAGAAGGGGCCGACCGCGGTGCGCCGCAGCGCGGTCAGGTGGCCGCCGACGCCGAGCGCCGCGCCCAGGTCGCGGGCGAGCGCGCGGATGTAGGTGCCGGAGGAGCAGGTGACGCGCACGTCCAGGTCGAGGAACCCCTCGACCGTGCGGGTCGCCAGGACGGCGAACTCCGAGACGGTCACGGGGCGGGAGGCGAGCACGACCTCCTCGCCGTCGCGGGCGCGGGCGTAGGCGCGGCGGCCGTCGACCTTGATCGCGCTGACGGTGCTGGGGACCTGCTCGATCGCTCCGGTCAGGGCGGCGATCGCATCGGACACCGACTCCGGGGCGAGGGCCGCGACGAGGGCGGGATCCGCCGAGGCGAGCACCTCGCCCTCCTGGTCGTCGGTGGTGGTGGAGGAGCCCAGCCGGATCGTCGCCTCGTACTGCTTGTCGAGGCCGACGAGGTAGGTGAGCAGCCGCGTCGAGGGGCCGAGGCCGAGGATCATCAGCCCGGTCGCCATCGGATCCAGCGTCCCCGCGTGGCCGACCTTCCGGGTCCCCGCGCGGCGGCGGGTCCGCGAGACGAGGTCGTGGCTGGTGATGCCGCCGGGCTTGTCCAGCAGGAGGATCCCGTTCGGAGCCGGGGCGGGGGTCTCGAGCACGGGTGCGAGGATACACGGACGGATCGGGAGTACCCCCGGGGTGGAGCCGGACCCCTCTCCCGCCCGTCCTAGGCTGTCCGGATGAGGATCGCAGTACTCGGAGCAGGCGCCGTCGGCGGCACCATCGCCGCCCTTCTCGACCGCGCCGGGCACGACGTCGAAGTCACCGCCCGAGGCGGCCACCTCACCGCGATCCGCCGGTCGGGGATCCGGCTCGACGGGGCGTGGGGCGAGCACACCGCCTGGGTCCGCTGCGGCGAGTCCCTCGACCTGGTGCCCGATCTCGCCTTCGTCTGCACGAAGGCGCAGGACGCCGAGGACGCGCTGCGCACCAACCGCCGCACGGTCGACGGCACCCTCGTCGTCGTCGTCCAGAACGGACTGGACGGACTCACCGCCGCGGCCCGGCAGGTGCGCGACGCCCGGCTCGTGGGCGCTCTCGCCCTGTTCGCCGCGAGCCACCTCGAACCCGGCCGCGTGACCGTCACAGCTCCCGCCACGACCACGCTGGGCGTCCCCGGCCGCCCGGCCGACGACCACGTGCGCCGCGCCGCCGCCGTGCTCGGCGAGGCGGTCCCCACCGCCGTCACCGACGACTTCACCGGTGCGCAGTGGACGAAGCTGCTGATCAACGAGGTCAACGCCCTGCCCGCGATCACCGGGCTCTCGGTCCAGGAGACGATCGACGATCCGGGACTCCGGCGCGTCCTCGCCCGGTCGATGCGCGAGGCGGCCCGGACGGGCCTCGCGTCGGGCGTCCGCTTCGGCTCTCTGCAGGGACTCTCGAACGCTTCCGTCCGCGCCCTCGCCGCCGCTCCCCTGCCCGTGGTCGAGCTGCTCCCCCGACGGATGGCCGCGCGGATGGGCGAGGTGCCGAACCCCGGATCGACGCTGCAGAGCGTCCGTCGCGGAGTGCCGAGTGAGATCGACCACCTGGCCGGGGCCGTGGTCCGCACCGCTCACCGCGGCGGGCGCGAGGCGCCGGTCAACCAGCTGCTGGTCGACCTGGTGCACGAGGTCGAGCGGGCGGGCGCCTTCCTGCCTCCCGCCGAGGTCGTCCGCCGGGCCGGCCTGGTCTGAGGCGGCGGACCGGCGTGCGTCCGGCCGTCACGACGAAGGCCGGCGCGGCCCGATCGACGCGTTCCACGGGGTAGACGCGGCCATGGCCTTCGTTCTGCAGGCGGGCGCTCAGCAGGAGTCGGCGAAGAGGCGCCGGGGCTGCTCCGGATCGCGGATGTCGACGAGGATCCCCGCCAGGCGGCGCGGGTCCGTCGTGGCGCGGTACGCCGCGTCCACCGGGGGCTCCTGCGTGTCCAGGCGGATGCTGGTGCTCCACGCGCCGCGCAGCTCCGGCCGGAGGGCGAACTCGCCGTCGACGAGCAGCACCGCGTCGCGGCCGGCGGTCCGCCAGCGGGCCTGCCGCGCCTCGTCGCGCACCGCGTCGAAGCCCGCGAGGACGAAGCCCGTGCTGCCGCCGAGCGTGAACGGATCGAGCAGCACGCGGCGCAGGAGCTCGTAGTCGTAGCCGGCCGCGTAGGAGCGCTGCTCCTCGGGCACGGTGGGGTCGTCCCGATCGGCGCGGGGGCGTCGGAAGTCGGCGAGGTGCGCGACGATCGCGTCCTTGCCGGCCCGGCGGAGCGCCTCCGCGAGGTCGAGCGCGAACGCCGCGCTCACCGCGGGGTCGTCGCCGTCGATCCCGACCTTCACCCGTCCGCGACCGTAGTTGTGCAGCACCTCCGCCGCGAGAGCGTCGAGCACATCGGCCTTCTGCGGAGCCCACCTGGTCATCCGCCCACGATACGCGCCGCCGCCTAGTGTGGGCTGATGCCCTCCTCCGCCCTCGCCGACGCGATCGTCACCTGGTTCCGGACCAGTGCACGGGACCTGCCGTGGCGCCGGGAGGGCTTCCCCGCCTGGGGCACGCTCGTCAGCGAGTTCATGCTGCAGCAGACCCCCGTGGTCCGCGTCGTCCCGCGTCTGGCGGAGTGGCTGGAGCGCTGGCCGACACCCTCCGCACTCGCCGCCGTCCCGCCCGGCGAGGCGGTGCGCGCCTGGCAGTCCCTCGGCTACCCGCGGCGGGCCCTGCGCCTGCACGCCTGCGCGGTGGCGATCGCCGAGGAGCACGGCGACGTGGTCCCCGACGACGTCGACACCCTGCTCGCACTGCCCGGCATCGGCGACTACACCGCGCGCGCCGTCGCCGTGTTCGCCTACGGGAAGCGGCACCCCGTCGTCGACACCAACGTCCGGCGGGTCCTCGCGCGCGCGGTCGACGGAGCGGCGGAGCCCGGCCCGCCCCGCGCGAAGGCCGACCTCGCCGCGATGTCGGCGCTGCTGCCCGAGTCGCTCTCCGAGGCGGCGGCCTTCAACGCCGGCGCGATGGAGCTCGGGGCGATCGTCTGCACCGCCCGCGCTCCGCGCTGCGACGAGTGCCCGATCCGCGACCTCTGCCGCTGGCGGGCGGAGGGGTACCCCGAGCACACCGGGACCGTGAAGCCGAAGCAGAAGCGGTTCGAGGGCTCGGACCGCCAGGTCCGCGGCCTCATCCTCGCCGAGCTGCGCGCCGCGCACGGACCCGTCACGGCGGCCGAGGTGGAGACGCTCTGGCCGGACGCCGACCAGCGCGCTCGCGCTCTGGCCGGGCTTCTCGCCGACGGCCTGGCGACGGGCGGCCCGGAGGACGGCTACCTCCTCCCCGGCTCCTAGACGCCCTCCGACCCGCGTCCGCGTCGGAGGAGGCGGGTAGGGTCGGCGCCGTGACCGGTCGCCGCCTCCGCCTCCCCCGCCCCGACGCCGCCGTCGAGCGCGCCCTCGACATCGACCTCGCCCAGGACGTCCAGCGAGCCCTCGCCGCGGTCCGCGTCGAGAACGACCTGCCCGGCCCGTTCCCGCCGGACGCGCTGGCCGAGGCCGAGCACGCGGACGTCGGAGCGGACGACGAGGGCCGCGTCGACCGGACGGATCTCCCCTTCGTGACGATCGACCCGCCCGGCTCGCTCGACCTGGACCAGGCCCTCCACCTGGAGCGCACGCCGGAGGGCGTCGTCCTCCGCTACGCCATCGCTGACGTGCCCGCGGTCGTCCGCACCGGCGGAGCGCTCGACGCCGAGACGCGCCTGCGCGGTCAGACCTACTACCTCCCGGACGGCCGCGTCCCGCTGCACCCCGCGGTCCTCTCCGAGGGGACCGCGTCGCTCCTGCCGGACGAGACCCGTCGAGCGCTGGTCTGGACGCTGACCCTCGACGAGCGGGCGGAGCCGCGCTCGGCGCACCTCGAGCGGGCGCTCGTGCGCAGCGTGGCCCGGCTCGACTACGAGGGCGTGCAGAGAAGCGTCGACGCGGGCGATCCGCACCCCTCGATCGCACTGCTCCCCTGGTTCGGGCGCGAGCGCCTGGCGCGCGAGGCCGAGCGCGGAGGAGCGAGCCTGACGCTGCCCGAGGAGGAGATCGTCGCCGTCGACGGCGGCTACCGGGTCGAGCGCCGCGCTCCCCTGGCCGTCGAGGGCTGGAACGCCCAGGTCTCGCTGCTGACCGGGATGGCGGCCGCGACGATGATGCTCGACGCGGGGGTCGGCATCCTCCGGACCATGCCCGACGCCGACCCTGCGACCGTCACCGCCTTCCGGTCCCGGGCCGCGGCGCTGGGCGTTCCGTGGCCCGAGGAGGAGGCGTACGGCGCCTACCTCCGTCGCCTCGACACCGACGACCCCGCGCAGCTCGCGATCATGTACGCCGCGGCGAGCCTGTTCCGCGGCGCCGGCTACACCGCGTTCGACGGCGCCCCGCCGGAGCACCCCGAGCAGGCGGCCCTCGCCGCGCCGTACGCGCACGTCACCGCGCCGCTGCGGCGCCTGGTGGACCGGTTCGGCCTCGCCGTCTGCCTCGCGGTGTCCCGCGGCGGGACGATCCCGTTGCAGCTGCGCGAGGCGCTGCCCCTGCTCCCGCCGCTCCTCGCCGCGAGCGACCGCCGGGCCGGAGCCGCCTCCCGTGCGGCGACCGCGATCGTCGAGGCCGCCGTCCTGCGCGGTCGCGAAGGAGCCTCCTTCAGCGGGATCGTCGTCTCCGCGGCGCGCACCCGATCCTCGGTCCAGCTGCTCGACCCGGAGATCACGGTCGACCTCCCGGTCCCGCTCACGCCGGGAGCCCGTGTCGTCGTCGTCCTGGAATCGGTCGACGTCGCCACGGGCTCCGCGGTGTTCGGGTTCGGCGCCTAGTCCTCGTCGTCCTCGCGGGGCTTCACGTAGGGGTCGGCCTCGCCGGCGTAGTCCGCCTGAGCGGCGAGGGACTGCACCTGCGAATCCTGGCTGCGCGCGGCGGCGAGCAGGTCCTCGATGTGCTTCGCGTTCTCAGGCACCGCGTCGAGGATGAACTCGAGCGACGGCGTGAGCCGGGACGTGATGTTCCTGCCCACCTCGGTGCGGAGCATGCCGGTGGCGGCCTTGAGGGCCGCGGCCGAATCGGCGCGCTCCTCATCGGTGCCGTAGACCGTGTAGAACACCGAGGCGTGCTGCAGGTCGCCGGTCACCTGGACATCGGTGATGGTGACGAAGCCGAGGCGCGGGTCGCGGAGACCGCGCTCGAGCCGCTTCGCGACGATCACCTGGATACGTTCGGCGAGCTTCCTCGCCCGGGCCGGATCTGCCATGGCTGGTCCTCACATCTCTCTCGGTGAACCGTTCAGCTCGCCATTCAACCACTCCCCGCCCGGACGACCGGTCGCGCGGAGGGGGCCTTGCTTCGTGGGCATGGACGGGGCACTGCGCGTCTGCGACGGCGCGGGTGAGGTGCCTCCTCGCGGCTCCCCGCCCGTGCCTGCGATCGGAGGGAGTGGGGGTCCGCCCCCGAGGACTCGGGGATCGGGGTGGGGAGGCTGAGGGGCTGGATCGGGGGCCGACCGTCGCCCCCTGCTCGGGAGACGCCCGCTCAGCGGGCGCACCCACCGAGATCGGTCCACCGCGCCCGGAGGTGCGGAAGCACCCGTTGGAGGGTCCGCGCCTCCGGGACACGATGCGGCCCCGATTCCTCCCGCAGGGAGGGAGGGGACTCCCGATCCGCACGGGCAGCGCCGTGAGACGCCGGAAGGCCCGGGCGGACCCGGGCCTTCCAGTGGAGCGGATCAGCCTCGCGGCTTCTCCTTCATCTCGATCGTCTCGATCTCGTCGCCGATCTGGATGTCGTTGTACTTTCCGAGACCGATACCGGCCTCGTAGTCCGTACGGACCTCCGTGACGTCGTCCTTGAAGCGACGCAGCGACTCGATGGCCAGGTTGTCCCCGACCACGACGCCGTCACGGATGACGCGCGCCTTCGAGTTGCGGGTGATCGTGCCGGAGCGGACGATGACACCCGCGATGTTGCCGACCTTGGAGGAGCGGAACACCTCGCGGATCTCGGCGACACCGGACTGGACCTCCTCGAACTCGGGCTTGAGCATGCCCGTGAGCGAGTTCTCGACCTCTTCGATCGCGTTGTAGATGACCGAGTAGAAGCGGATGTCCACTCCTTCTCGAGCAGCGCGCTCGCGGGCCTTCGGGTCGGGGCGGACGTTGAAGCCCACGATGATCGCGTTGTCGATCGTCGCGAGGTTGACGTCCGACTCCGTGATCGCACCGACACCGCGGTGGATGATGCGCAGCTGCACCGAGTCGTCGACCTCGATCTTGACGAGCGACTCCTCCAGCGCCTCGACGGCACCGGACACGTCGCCCTTGATGATGAGGTTGAGCGACTCGACCTTGCCCTCCTCGAGAGCACGGGTGAAGTCCTCGAGCGAGATGCGCTTGCGGGCCTTGGCCAGCAGGGCGTTGCGCTGAGCGGCTTCGCGCTTCTCGGCGATCTGACGGGCCGTGCGGTCCTCCTCGGTGACGAGGAAGGTGTCGCCGGCGCGGGGCACGGACGAGAGTCCCTGCACCTGCACCGGACGCGACGGCACGGCTTCGAGGACGGCGTTGCCGTTCTCGTCCGCCATCGCACGGACTCGGCCGTAGGCCGTTCCGGCGACGATCGCGTCTCCGACGCGCAGCGTTCCCGACTGGATGAGCACGGTCGCGACCGCACCGCGTCCCTTGTCGAGCTTCGCCTCGATCGCGACTCCGCGTGCCTCCTTGTTGGGGTTGGCGCGCAGGTCGAGACCGGCGTCCGCGGTGAGCAGCACGGCGTCCAGGAGGTCCTGGATGCCGGTGCCCGCGCGAGCCGACACGTCGACGAACATGACGTCTCCGCCGTACTCCTCGGCGACGAGCCCGAACTCGGTGAGCTGCTGGCGCACCTTGGCGGGGTTGGCGTCGGGCTTGTCCACCTTGTTGACCGCGACCACGATCGGCACGTTGGCCGCCTGGGCGTGGTTCAGCGCCTCGATGGTCTGCGGCATGATGCCGTCGTCCGCCGCGACCACGAGGATCGCGATGTCCGTGACCTGGGCACCGCGGGCTCGCATGGCGGTGAACGCCTCGTGACCCGGGGTGTCGATGAAGGTGATCGGGCGCTCGATGCCCTCGTGCTCCGCGACGACCTGGTACGCACCGATGTGCTGCGTGATACCGCCCGCCTCGCCGGCGACGACGTTGGCGTTGCGGATCGCGTCGAGCAGGCGCGTCTTTCCGTGGTCGACGTGACCCATGACGGTGACGACGGGGGGACGGATCTCGAGGTCCTCGTCCGTCTCGTCGTCGAGCTCCTGCTCGAGGTCGAGACCGAAGCCCTCGAGGAGCTCCTTGTCCTCGTCCTCGGGCGAGACGACCTGGATCTTGAAGCCGAGCTCGGAGCCGAGCACCTCGAAGGTGGCCTCGTCGAGCGACTCGGTCGCCGTCGCCATCTCGCCGAGGGCGAAGAGGACGGTGACCAGGTTGCCGGGGGGCACCGGCACGCCGGTCATGGCCTCGATCTTGTCGGCGAAGTCGGAGATCGACGCGCCGCGGCGCAGACGGATGACCGTCCTGCCGTCACCGCGGGGGACGCTGACGCCGCCGAGCGACGGAGCCTCCCTGAGCTCGAACTCCTGACGCTTCGTGCGCTTGGACTTCCGGGCCTTGCTCTTGCCGCCGCCGCGACCGAACGCTCCTGCGGTTCCACCGCCGGGGCCGCGACCGCGACCGCCGCCGCCACCGGGACGCGGGGCGAAGCCGCCACCGGCACCGGGAGCGCCGCCGGGGCGCTGGAAGCCGCCGCCGGCCGGACGACCGGCACCGCCGGGACGTCCTGCTCCACCGCCGGGTCCGCCGGGACGCTGGCCGAAGCCGGCGGGGCGCTGGCCCATGCCGGGTCCGCCGGGTCGGGGCGCGCCGGGGCGCGGAGCAGCGG